>JAUNQL010000038.1 GCA_030536195.1 Clostridia bacterium
CTCACTTCTTCCAACAATCAAGGCTGGTAAGATTGACTGTGACTTCATCAAGAACCTTCTTGCTGGTTGCGGTATCGCTGGTATCGACTGCGCTCTTATCAAGGGTCTTCTTGATATGCTCAAGGGTGGCGCTGATATCGTTATTCCATCAATCTCAATCCCATCACTTGATATTTCAGCTCTCTTAGACCTTCTCAATGGTCTTGGAAATAAGGGTCTCGACCTTGCTGGTCTTAAGGCTCTCTTTGCAAACCTTCTTCCAGGTTGCAAGCTTGACGATTGCTTCCTTCTTGATCTCCTTAACAAGATTAAGGCTGGTACAATCTCACTTCCTGACCTTGATGTTATCTTTGGTATGATTGGTCTTCCATCATTCGATTGCGACATCTTAAATGGTCTCCTTGATCTCATCAAGGGTGGCAAGACAATCACACTTCCTGATTTTGCAGCATTACTTGGTGCTCTTAACATCAAGCTTCCAGAGTGCGACCTTATCGCTCTCATCAAGCAGCTCCTTGCTAAGTTCAACAAGGGTGGCGAAGTTGTTGTTGATCCAGCTACACCAGTTGAGCCAACAGATAACACAGACCCAGTTGATAATACAGCAAAGGAAATTGAGGAAGTTGTTGCTATGGACATAACAGCTCTTGGTTCAGCTCCAACTGAGACAATCGCTGATTCAACACCTCTTGGCGCTCTTGCAACAGCTGACAGCGCAGAGGCAATCGCTAACACAGGCGATGCTGGACTTGCAGTATGCGGAACAGTAGCTATCCTTGCAGCAGCAGCTTTTGTTACAACAGCTAAGAAAAGAGAAGACTAATAGATAACCCCTAGAATATATGGCCCACGGCGTTTGCCGTGGGCCTTGTTTTATGATATACTAGCAGCGTCGATATGCGCCTGTAGCTCAGTGGATAGAGCACCAGCCTCCGACGCTGGGTTGTCGCCGGTTCGACTCCGGCCAGGCGTACCAAAAATGCTAGATTTTTTATAGTGTTTATGTTATAATCACATTTGTATTTGAAGTATTTATATGGAGGTTTAATTATGAAGAACATTAAATCACGTGTAGCTGCTATATTACTCGCTGCTATGATGGCGCTCAGTTTCTCTGGTTGTAGCTCAGCAGTTGATGGTATGATCGACTTTTTGAAGAACGGCTGGGACGGCATCTATGAGGAGAAGGAAAGAGCAGAGTATGTTTATCCAGATCCAACAGTTAGAACTCATGAAATCCGTGAGAACTATCGTGTAACTAAGGTTAACAACGTTGTAACTGACAAGTACAGAGTAACAACAGTTAATCACGAGGTTGGCTCAACAAGCACATCAAGCGCAGGCGTAGCTGCAACAGATGCTCCATAAGTGCAAAAAATAGGCTCTCAAAGCGTAAGCTTTGGGAGCCTTTTATTTTTGTATTAAAGCTTGTGGATGAAAAGTCCTGAGAGGAGCTTTGGTTCAAACCAAGTTGATTTAGGTGGCATGAGCGCACCGGCGTCGGCGATGCTGATGAGCTCGTCAAGAGAGGTAGGGAACATTGAAAATGCAAGTTCCATATCCTCATTGCAACGGCGCTCGAGTTCGCCAATTCCGCGAATGCCACCGACGAAGTCAATCCTCTTGTCTGTTCTTGGGTCGTCGATGCCAAGAACAGGAGAGATGAGATTGTCCTGGAGGATGGATACGTCGAGAGACTTGACAGGGTCGCTCTCGTCGAATGTACCATCCTTGGCAGTGAGTTTGTACCACTTGCCACAGAGGAACATGCCAAATGAGTGGCGTGACTCTGGTGCAAAAGGTTCAAGGCCTGAAGTTGTCTCAATAACAAACTTCTCGTTTACTGCCTTTAAAAAGTCCTCTTTTGAGAGGCCGTTTAAATCTTTGATAACTCGGTTGTAGTCAAGGATGCGAAGTTCCTCTTTTGGGAAGGCGATGGCGAGGAAGTAGTTGAACTCCTCATCGCCTGTGTAGCCTGGGTTTTGCTCACGGCGCTTCTGACCAACTTTAACAGCTGATGCACATCTGTGGTGGCCATCAGCGATATAGAAGGCGTCAACGCTGCCGAATGCAGCCTTGAGCTTGTCACAAAGGCCCTGGTCATTGTTTATAACCCAGATGCGGTTGTGGACGTCACCAGTTGATGTAAAGTCATATACTGGTGCGTTAGCCTTTTCATAGTCGGCAATGATATTGTTAATCTCATCGCTGCCCTTGTAAGTAAGGAAGATAGGACCTGTGTTGGCGTTGCATGTGTCAACGTGGTGGATACGGTCAGCTTCCTTATCAGCACGAGTGAGCTCGTGTTTCTTAATCTTGCCGTTTATGTATTCATCAATTGATGCACAGCCAACTACACCTGTCTGAGTGCGACCTTGCCAGGTCTGCTCGTGGATGTAGTAGCAGTCGGATTCGTCCTGCTTTGCAATGCCGTCGGTCTCTAAGCCTTTAAGGTTGGATGCGGCTTTGCTATATACTTCTTCGCTATAGAGATCGGTGCCAATAGGTAAATCAATTTCAGCTTTGTCAACGTGGAGGAAGGAGTATGGGTTACCAACAACCATCTCTCTTGCTTCTTCGCTTGACATTACGTCATAAGGTAAAGCTGCAACGCGTTCAGCATATTCTGGGATAGGGCGTACAGCCTTGAAAGGTTTGAAATTAGACATACTTACTCCTTATAGTTTGAAATCATCCTCTGAGAAATCTGAGAAGATTTGAAGATGTTTTTTAGGTCTGCGTTTAAGCGGATCATACTTAAATGATTTACATGTGGAATTAGGGAGCATTATACCATGTTTGATACAAAGTACCCCAGTTGCGTCGGCGGTCAATCGACCGTAGTGACAGTATTCACATGCTGGTGTTATGTCGTCTTTGAATAACTTTTTCACGGCTTTGCTCCTTAAGTAAATTTATGCTAAATATTTTAACACTTACGAGCACCCTTTACAAGAAAATTGAGTTTTTGGACACTTATTAATATGTGACTATAAACTTATGTGAAATTTATATAAAATTACCATTAACTTTTTATATATTTTATATTATAATACCAAATGTATGATTATGAGGAAGGCTGTGCGTAATGGCAGAACGTGAATTACATTTTGAAAATTTTGAAAATGTACTAGGACTCTTCGGTAGTCTTGATGAGAACATCAAGATTGTGGAGAGCGAGTACGGCGTTACTGTTATTACACGTGGCGATGTTATCAAGGTAACTGGTGATGACGACTCTGTTGAGGAGGCATCCAAGGCGATCGATGGTCTCTTCTCCTTGCTCTCAAAGGGTGAGGAACTCAATGAGCAGAATGTCCGCTATGTTATCGATATGACCAAGTCTGGTCAAGATGCGGAACTTTCCAAACTTATGTCAGATTGTATTTGCATCACGGCCAGTGGCAAGCCAATCAAGGCCAAGACACTTGGCCAGCGCAAATACATTGATGCGATCAACGACAACACCGTTGTCTTTGGCATTGGCCCAGCCGGCACAGGCAAGACATATCTTGCAGTTGCCATGGCTGTCAAGGCCTTCAAAGCCAAGGAGGTCAATCGCATCATCTTAACTCGCCCAGCCGTGGAAGCAGGCGAGAGCCTGGGCTTCTTGCCGGGCGATTTGCAGCAGAAGGTAGACCCGTACCTTCGTCCACTCTATGACGCACTCTTTGAGATGTTTGGTGCCGATGGTTTCCAGCGCCAGATGGAGCGTGGCGTAATAGAGGTTGCACCACTTGCTTACATGCGTGGCAGGACACTTGATGAGAGCTTCATCATCCTCGATGAGGCACAGAACACTACATCTGAACAGATGAAGATGTTCTTAACGAGACTTGGCAATGGTTCCAAGGCGGTAATTACTGGTGATGTTACTCAGATAGACTTACCAGGTGGTAAGAAATCTGGTCTTGTTGAGGTCACCAAGATTCTCAAGAATATTGAGGGCATTACAACTGTGAAGTTTGATGAGCGAGATGTGGTACGTCATCACCTCGTTCAAGAAATAGTAAAAGCATATGAGAAATATGCAGAAAAAACGGAGGGCAGGCACCATGGCAAATAAAATTAAAGTTGTCATTGAAAACGATCAAAAAGTCGTAAAGGTTCCAAAGGGACTTCGTATGCTTATTCGTCGTTGTTGCACAGCAGTCCTTTCTATGGAAGAATTTGAAGGGGATGCTGAGGTATCGGTAACCCTTGTTGACAATGAAAAGATTCATGAGCTCAACAAACAGCACAGAAATATCGACAGTGAGACTGATGTACTTTCATTCCCACTCGGTGTGGATGGTGTATATGACATTAATCTCGATACTGGTGAAGCACAACTTGGCGACATCGTAATATCACTCGAGAAGGCCATTGAGCAAGCTGAGCGCTACGGCCACAGCCTCCAGCGCGAGGTTGGTTATCTCACAGTACATTCAATGCTTCACCTGCTTGGATACGACCATGAAAATGGTGGACTCGAGCTTCTTCACATGCGTGAGAAAGAGGAGCAGGCTTTGACAGAACTCGGCCTCAAGCGTGACGGAAGCTACTACATGGGAGATAATTAATGAACACTACGACAGCGTTTATTGCAATCGTTGGTTGTCCAAACGTCGGCAAGTCATCACTGCTTAATCAGATGCTTGGCCAGAAGATTGCAATCGTTTCATCAAAACCACAAACAACTAGAACGAAAATAATGGGCGTCCTCACAAGGGGCGCCTGTCAACTTGTATTCACCGATACGCCTGGTTACCACAGGCCTAAGAACAAGCTCGGTGAGAATATGGTTCGCGCGGTAACAGACAGCATCGGTGGCGTTGACGCCTGCCTCTTTGTTACCGAGGCGGAGGGTGATATCAAGCCAGGCGAGCTTGAACTTATCGAGAAGTTTAAGAAACTCGATATCCCAGTTATACTCGCCATTAACAAGATTGATTCACTTCCTGATATGACTGCAATACTTGCGCGAATTAATCAGTTCGTTCCGCTTTATGACTTTACGGCTATAGTCCCTGTATCGGCTGTTAAGGGTATTGCGGTTGAGGAGCTTCTCGACGAGCTCGAGAACCTCGCACAACCGTCAGTTCACTTCTTCCCAGACGATACTTTGACGGACCAGCCGGAGCGAGTAATAGCGGGCGAGATAATTCGCGAGAAACTCCTTCGCCTCCTCGATAAGGAGGTCCCTCATGGCGTCGCTGTATCTATTGAGAAGATGCGCGAGCGCGACGACTCGGACATCCTTGACATAGAGGCGACAATCTACTGTGAGCGTGAGTCTCACAAGGGAATAATCATTGGCAAAAATGGCGCAATGCTTAAGAAAGTTTCTACCTATGCGCGCCAGGATATGGAAAAGTTCTTTGACTGCCATATCAACCTTCAATGTTGGGTCAAAGTCAAAGAGGGCTGGCGCGACAGAGAGGGACTTATACACAACTTTGGATTGGATAATGAATAATGGATAAACATTTACAAGCACTTGACTTCAACTCAATACTTGAGCGCCTTGCAGCGCAGACGTCATGTCCAGATGCCTTTGATATGGCAATGAACTTGGCTCCATGCAAGGACCTTGCATCTGCCCAGAAGCTTCTTTCTGAGACGGTTGATGCCTATGTGCTTCTCGCCAAGTTCGGTGGGCCATCATTTGGCGGGCTTAAGAATGTTAACAATCTTCTCCATATAGCAAGCAGTGGCAGCATCCTCTCAATGAAAGATTTGCTTGATTGCGCTTCAACGTTCCGCACTATCCGCTCACTTCGTGAGTGGTACAACCAGTGCGAGAGCGTGGAGACAGCACTCAATAGATACTTCAACACACTTATCCCACACAGGAGTGTTGAGGACAGAATCTATGAGTGCATCCTCTCTGAGGAGGAGATGGCTGACAATGCCTCTCCTGAACTTGCTGATATCAGGAAGGCACTTCATCGTCAGGAAAATAAAATCCGCGAGCAGCTTGATCACATTATTCACTCAGGTCACTATGCAACTGCTCTTCAGGATGCAATTATAACTATGAGAAATGGCCGCTATGTTGTACCAGTTAAGCGTGAGCACAAGGGTGAGGTAGCGGGCGTTGTTCAGGACACATCTGACAGTGGCGCAACAGTATTTATTGAGCCGATGTCAGTTGTGGATGCCAACAATGAGATTAGAGTTCTCCAGTCCAAGGAGCGCGATGAGATTGAGCGCATTTTGGCTGAGCTTTCCAGCATGGTTGGCGATTTATATGAGGAGGCCAAGCGTTCATATGAGGCAGCAGTCCTCCTAAACTTTATCTTTGCTAAGGCAAATCTCGCCTATGACATGAAGGCATCTGAGCCTATTCTCAATGATGAGGGTATCATTGAACTTAAGAAGGCAAGGCATCCACTGATAGATCCGAAAAAGGTTGTCGCAACAGACATCCGTCTCGGTGAGGACTTTGATACACTTGTAATCACTGGTCCTAACACAGGTGGTAAGACAGTATCTATTAAGACTGTTGGACTTTTGTCAGTTATGGCAGCATCAGGTCTTATGATTCCGACAGCTGACAACAGCCGTATGGCTATATTTAATAACGTATTTGCCGATATAGGTGATGACCAGAGTATCGAGCAATCGCTCTCAACTTTCTCTGCTCATATGACCAATATCGTTGATATTATCAAGCGCGCCGATGGCAATACATTGGCGCTGATAGATGAGCTCGGAGCTGGCACAGACCCAATTGAGGGCGCCGCACTTGCGATTTCGGTGCTTGAGCACCTAAGCCAGAAGGGCGCCAAGATTGCGGCTACAACTCACTACGCCGAGCTCAAGGCATACGCACTCGACACACCACGCGTAGAGAACGCGTGTTGCGAGTTCGATGTCGATACGCTATCTCCAACATACAGGCTTCTCATCGGCGCACCTGGCCGCTCGAACGCATTCGCTATCTCCGAGCGCCTCGGCATGCCAACCGAGGTTGTTGAGCATGCCCGCGAACTTGTATCATCTGAGAATACCAAGTTCGAGGATGTAATCGAGAAACTTGAATCCTCACGCGCAGCAATGGAGAGCGAGCACGAGCGTGCAAGCGAACTCTCCGCAAAGGCGCAGGAGGAGAAGGAGAAGGCTGAGGAACTTCGAAATAGTGTTGAGCGTCTCAAAAACGAAGAGATTGAAAAGGCGCGCAGTGAGGCTATGAAGATAGTTGAGGCTGCAAAACGAGAGGCAGCATACTTCCTTGATGACCTTGATAAACTCAAGAAGGAACAGAAAAATGCCAAGGATCTCTCTCAGCTTTCAGCTGATGCGAAGGCAACTATTAAGAAGCATCAGGGTACACTTGATGACATCACGAACCCAATTGTTGCACTAGCACAAGATGATGACTATGAGTTGCCACGTGACTTGGTAATTGGCGATACGGTTGTAATTGCTGACCTCGGTACAACGGCAACTGTTACAGCACTTCCTGACAAGAAGGGACTTGTTGAGGTAACTGCTGGCATCATCAAGAGCAAGACACCTCTTTCAAATCTTCGCCTCTTAGAGGGCAAGATGAAAAAGGAGGCAACCAAGGGACAACGCAGTGCCAATCGTTCTACAAGCAAGAACTTTACATCCAAGCTTGATATGAAGGTTGAGACATCTGTTGACCTGCGTGGCATGGCTTCTGACGAGGCAATACCAGCGCTTGAGATGTTCCTTGATTTACAGCTTCGCTCAGGCATTGATACATTTACTGTTATTCACGGTAAGGGCACAGGTGTCCTTAGAAAGGCAGTACAAAAGTATCTCTCCAAGAACAGCCACGTCAAGGAGTACCGCCTTGGCGTATATGGTGAGGGCGAGGATGGTGTAACGATAGTTACACTCAAATAGATAAAATATAACTGGCTCCAATTTGGAGCCAGTTTTTATATGCCTTGAAGGCTTTTATAGAAGTCCAGTGTTTTGAAATGTCTGCCTGTGTGCTCGAGTGCATACCCCTCGGTTATGGCAGTCAACTCGCACTGGGCATTTTCAGTGAGGGTGAAATCAAAGGCTTTCTTGGCCTCGCTGAATATGATGTGTCGCATTGCTGTGACGGTGCTGATTGAAATTGGAGTGCCACCCCTCGCACAGACGTTGCAGTGCAGGTCGCCGTTTTTGATATCAAAGTACATAGGATTTGATTCAAATGCGCCACACTCCGCGCAGGCGATGAGGTTTGGCGCATAGCCAGACATTGCGACACCACGCAGCTCGGCAACGGATTTAACTTGATGCGCATTGAGCTTACCCTTTGATAAAAGGTATATAGAGT
>JAUNQL010000190.1:0-1431 GCA_030536195.1 Clostridia bacterium
CCGTCTCGGATACCGTAACGAACTCATCTATGGAAATCCCCCGGAAGATTCAGTATACCGGTCTTAACGAATCCGAAGTGCGCCGATTCGTCGGCGAGGGCAACATTCTTGCGCCTTATTTCTGTATGGGATTCTCGATGCTCACCCTCAAGACCGATGAAGGATACGTTTCGGTCAACGAAGGCGACTGGATATGCCGTGATGCTTCCGGAAAACTTTCCGTGTCATACGACGGAACAATCCAGGAGATGCTGTCAGAAAGCAATAATGAACTTCGATAGAAAGACACATACCGGGCAATGCCATTGCTTGGTAATACCATATAATCAAACACGGCTCCTTACAATGCTCTTCAGGCCTTTCCGCAAAACATCGTCCACGCTCAGCGCCGTTAGCGTGTGCTGTGACGTGTTTTGCTGTGGATGATGCGTCCATTTTGAACTGCGCCCCCAAAGTTGGACATAAATGAAGCACAATTATGTCCAAACCAACCACGACAATTGCGGACAGG
Source organism: Clostridia bacterium (assembly GCA_030536195.1). Taxonomy (GTDB): domain Bacteria; phylum Bacillota; class Clostridia; order Oscillospirales; family Acutalibacteraceae; genus UBA1227. The sequence goes on from JAUNQL010000190.1 coordinate 512, forward strand.
TATGCAGCAGTTCAGGCATACAAGTCAGGGGAGATGAAAAAGTGGAGGATTTGCGCCCAATATCACATCGGCGTCAGAACCCTCGACCTTCTTGTGAGCCGTTACGAGGCCTATGGTGTCGAAGGTCTGAAAGATACCACAGTACGGAAGTATTCTGATGAGTACATACTTTCAGCCATTATGGAATATGAGTCAAAAGGGCTATCTTTGAAGGAGATATCCGCCAAGTATTTGGTGAGCATACCCACGATGGAGCGTTGGCTCAAGCAATACGAGAAGTACAAGTCCGGAGACAAGTTTGCATTCAACGGGGGCCGCATATATACCAAGGCTGTCGGATCCCAGATATATAAACCGGAAAGACCCATGCAAGAAACGGAAGAAAGGAAACAACGCAGGGATGCTCTCAGCAAGTTGACCAAGAGAGAGTTGTACGAGCTCTTACTTGACAAGGAGGCGGAACTTGAACTGATAAAAAAAGCAGAGGCCTTAGTCGAGGAAAGAGAGTCCCGACTTCGCGCGATTGGGCGCAAGTCATCGAAAGACTAAGGCCGCGATATGGTCTGGAACGCCTTCTGCGTATCCAGGGGATGCCTCGTTCTACATTCTATCACAACCGCAACAGGAAGCCAGACAAATGGAAGGTCGAGCGCAAACTGGTTGTGGAGATATACCATAGGAATAAAGGCCGTTACGGCTATCGCAGAATAGCTCAGGCCCTACGCAACGAGGGTTATGTCATCAGCGAAAAGACGGTACGCAAGCTGATGAAAGAGAGCGGCATAAAATGCTTGGTCAGGGTGAGGAAATACAGGTCGTACAAGGGTGAGGTGGGAAAGATCGCACCGAACCTTCTGGAACGCAACTTTCATGCAGACCATCCTCGTCAAAAACGAGTATTCGAAACCGCTGTATTTCTA
>JAUNQL010000190.1:1441-2012 GCA_030536195.1 Clostridia bacterium
GTCAAAAACTAGTCACAGACGTTACAGAGTTCTCCTTATTCGGAACCAAACTATATTTGTCACCAGTTCTAGACCTGTACAATAGCGAACTTATATACTACACAATCTATGAACATCCCGTTCTTAACATGGTGACGGATATGGTGACAGGTATGGTATCTGTCATAGGCAGTGACACGAATGCGGTGTTGCACTCTGATCAGGGATGGCAATACCAGCACAAAAGATATCAGGACCTGTTGAAGGAAAACAACATTCATCAAAGCATGTCAAGGAAAGGAAACTGCCTTGACAACTCTGTCATGGAAAACTTCTTTGGGCTTCTGAAATCAGAATTGTTATATTTGCAGAAATTCAAGTCAGTCGAGGACTTCAGGAAAGAGCTGAAACGGTATCTTCACTACTATAATTTCGACAGAATAAAACTTAAATTGAACGGAATGAGCCCGGTTCAATACCGGGTCCAGAATACATAAACTCTTTTTGTTAAATCCGTCCAACAAAAGGGGCGCACATCAGCGATGTCCTTCGCGTCATATCCATCACCCACGAAGATTATGTCGATGCCGTT
>JAUNQL010000039.1 GCA_030536195.1 Clostridia bacterium
AGTTTCTAATACACCCATCCGGGCGTTTTATATTTTGGCTATTTTACGACCTCAAAAAAGTCCTTTAAAATCGCCTGATTTTTTGTTAGAATAGGAGTGTTGAAACAATAAAAAAGGAGTTAAATTTATGGAAAGAACATACATCATGCTCAAGCCTGACTGCGTTAAGCGCGGCCTCATGGGCGAAGTAATTAAGAGAATCGAAAACAAGGGCTTCAAAATCGTTAGAATGGAAATGAAGAACCTTGATGAGGCTATCCTCCGTGAGCACTATGCACACGTTGCTGACAAGCCTTTCTTCCCTGGCATGCTTGAATACATGACATCTGGCCCAGTTGTTGCTATGATCGTTGAAGGCGAAAACGTTATCTCTGGTATGCGTGGCATCATGGGTGCTACAAAGTACGAGGAAGCTCTCGCTGGCACAATCCGTGGCGACTTTGCTACATCAACAACTTACAACATCATCCATGGCTCAGACGGTCCAGATACAGCTGAGATCGAAATCAAGCGTTTCTTTGGTGAAGGAGCTTAAGTTCATAGGATGAAAATTCTAGTACTTTCCGATTCACATGGAAAACGTCAACTTACGTTTGACGCTATATATGAAAATGCCGACGCTGACGTCATCATCCATTTGGGCGATGGAGTCAGCGACGTCGATGAAGCGGCGCGCGCAGTTGCTGATACCCGTCACTTAAAGGCAGAGCGAATCTATAAGGTCCGCGGAAACTGTGACATGTTTTCAGATGAGGCGGTGACCACATTTGAAAACATAGGTGGTCACAGATTTTACGTGACACACGGCTATCAGCAGGGCGTAAAGTCCGCTACGGGACGTGACGCCCTCTATGTCGACGCTCGCAACAACGGCCTTGACGTGGCCCTCTTTGGCCACACTCACAAGGCACTTTTAGAGGAGCGTGATGGCGTCACCCTCTTTAACCCAGGCGCCGTTTTAAAAGGCGAATACGGTGTCATCACAATCGATGACAAAACCGGCGCCTTGAGCTTTGAACACAAGATGCTTTAATCAAAAAACAAGGGTACAACTCCAACCGGAGCTGTACCCTTAAAATTTTTTCTATTTATAGTTCATTCCAAATCTCTACGCCCTTGGTGTCTATCCATTTCTGGAGAAGTCCTGCACAGACTACAAAGAATACAAATACATAGTTCATGTAATCTAGAGGATCTGGAATCATATCTCTCAACACTTTGATATAGAGGGCGCCAAGCGCAACAAAGAGTGCGAAAGAACCAAAGATAATTATGAGTGCTGGCATACTCTGCTTTACTGGTATAGTCTCATCCTTCCAAGTAAGGTTTGGCATGAGAAGGTTGAGTGTGAGTCCTGCATTGGCATTAAACAATGTGTAGGCAATACCAATAAGAATAGTTGTGGCAACATTTGGAACGCTAAGTTTCAATACAAAGCCAAAGGCAACAGCCACTATAACAACTACAGGGATGCCAACAAGGAGATGCAATCTCCTCTTGCTAGCCATAACCTCCCTTGGGTCTACTGGAAGTGACTTGAGTATCCAAATACTCTGACCCTCAAGGGAAATAGATGGAGTTGTTATGCCAGTCATAGTGCCTATCATCAAAATTGCAAGCATTGGAATAAGTGGCAGGTATGAATCAAAATTTGGAATTATTTCAGCAAATTTATCAATTCCTGCTCTTATAGCATCAGCCTTAATTATTGCAGCTACAACGATAACCGGAGCAACAATTGCACCTATGCCTGAGTTCATCAGATAGACTGCGCTCTTTGTAAAGCGCTTCCATTCCTTCATGAGAAGAGCGCTTTTCAGTGAGCCAGTTTTAATTGATTTTTCAGCAACATACTCGGTCTTTGCAGCTCCCCTATTTGTTGTCATTATCTTAAGATAATTTGATGAGAGTACAAAGAAAACGATTGCGAAAAGTGCAACAGCTATAAGGGTACATACTAGGAATGCTGGTATGTCACCTGTAAATGATTCGCCAAACTTATGTAAGAGATAAGCGCGACCCTCAAGCTTTTGCGCAAACATTGCACCATTGCCAGCAATGGTCTCTATACTGGACATCAATTTGAAATATCCCCAGTAATAGAGAACTAAAAATCCCATTGTTACGATAACAGTGATAAAAGTTTTGCCAGAAAAGCGTGATGACAAAAGTGCAACGAAATAGCCGATAATGCAAACAAGCGCAGTCGTCGCTATGTCTAATATGAAAAATTGGAAGAAAGAACATACCACACTAGCCACAGTCTGAGTCACGTGGGTGTAGTAATAGATTATTGTTGGAAGATAAAACAGCGCCGAGAAGAAAAGTCCTAAAATATAAGTGGTTGTCAGTCGCGCTATAAGGATCTTTTTTGGGTCAATTGGCAATGAGAGCAAAGTCTCATTATCCTTGGCTTTATAGAGTGTTGCATAGGTATTAAACACACTGCCAAAGATGCCAACAAATACCGCTACAAGGCCCATAAGTGCAAAGAAAAACCAATCAAGACCAATCTCAAAGAACACTGAACCAAAGAGATCGCAAAGACCAAATCCGGCAGCGCCAAGGCTTAAGAAAACAAATACCCACAGGGCTATAAATAAAAACATTTTACCCTTGGTTTGGCGCTTGCCAGTCTTGCGGTCCTTGATATAAAAATCAGCGACTTCGCGAAGCTGTTTCTTTACGAGTAACATTGTCATGATGTCTCACCTGCTGTCTCATCAACAAGCTCGAGGAATACCTCCTCAAGTGATTCATCACCACGTACCTCTTCCATTGTTCCAGACTTGATAAGCTTGCCGTCCTTGATGATGGCAACCTTGTCACAGAGTTTTTCAGCAACGTCGAGTACGTGAGTTGAGAAGAATATTGCGCCGCCATTGTTACAGATATCGCGCATATATTCCTTAACAATATGGGCAGCCTTTGGGTCGAGACCGACAAAAGGCTCATCCATAATCATATATTTTGGCTCGTGGATAAGCGCCGAAATGATAGCAAGTTTCTGCTTCATACCATGTGAGTAAGCAGAGATCATTTCAGCGAGGTCACCCTCGATTTCAAAGGCTGAAGCGTATTTGTGGATACGCTCCTCCCTATCCTTTTGAGAAACGCCAAATATATCCGCTATAAAGTTTAAATACTGGATGCCAGTCATATAGTCATAGAGGTCTGGGTTATCTGGAATGTAGGCAAAAATCTTCTTACACTCAAGTGGTTTCTCCTTGATTGACATATCGTCAATCAAAATCTCGCCATCATCAAATTGAAGAACACCTACAACCGACTTTAAAGTCGTTGTTTTGCCAGCACCATTGTGGCCAATAAAGCCATATATCTCACCAGCATTTATAGTGATACTAAGGTCATCTACAGCCTTTTTATCACCATAGATTTTAGTTAAATTTTTAATTTCAATCATGTGTATCACCTATATCAAGTTCTATTGGCGCATCGATGTCTTGACCGACATACTTGCCGTCTTTTTTGCGCTGTTTTACACACTCGGTCAAGAGATACTCTATCTGACCATTTACTGATCTAAAGTCATCCTCTGCCCAAGCAGCAATCGCGTTATAAAGTTTTGGAGACAATCGAAGTGGAACTTGTTTCTTTTCGTCAGCCATTATGACACTCCTTAATAGAGACTACCAGAGTTTACAATTGGCTGAGCGTCCTTGTTACCACAGAGTACTACAAGGAGGTTAGAAACCATAGCAGCCTTGCGCTCTTCATCAAGTTTAACTGTGCCGTTTTCGTCGAGCCTGTTAAGTGCCATTTCAACCATGCCTACTGCACCGTCAACAATCATCTTACGAGCGTCAATGATAGCGGAAGCCTGTTGACGCTGAAGCATAACTGCTGCAATTTCTGGTGCATAAGCAAGATATGTAATACGAGCTTCTACGATTTCGATACCAGCCTCGTCAACACGAGTCTGAATCTCTTCCTTAATTCTGTTAGCAACTACCTCTGATGAGCCACGGAGTGAGCCATCATCAGCCTCACCATCACCTGTTGTGTCAATGCCAGGTGCTACATCATAAGGGTAAGCGCGAACTACGTTACGAAGAGCAGCATCACACTGAAGTGAGAGATACTCCTTATAGTTATCTACATTAAATACTGCCTTTGCTGTATCAGTTACTTTCCACATAACAGCGATACCAATCTCAACTGGATTGCCAAGGCAATCGTTGATCTTCTGGCGGCTGTTGTTAAGAGTCATAATCTTGAGAGAAATCTTCTTAGAAGATGTTGCCATCTGTGCAGCACCGCCTGTCGCAGCAGTTAAAAGTGCGTTTGCAGAATTTGCTGCATCAACATCACCACTTTGGTTGAGCTTGGTGTCAGCTGCTGGGTTAAATGTGCCACAGAATGGGTTTACAAAGTAGAAACCATCCTCTTTGATAGAGCCCTTATACTTACCAAAAAGTGTAAGTACAATAGCTTCCTGAGGCTTAACAACCTTAAGTCCAAGAAGGAAAATCCAGCCAATGCACATCCACAAAATGCAGACTACGCAAATTATTGGAGATACTGCTGTACCAATGATAAGTCCAAATACTGCAAGTATATAGGATAAAATAATAAGTATAAGTGCGAGCATTCCGTTCTTTTTAGTTGTATAAATCTTTTCTTCCATATCAGTGAACCTCCTTATCTGATATCAAAATGATATCACTATCATTTCAAAAAGTCAATATCAAAGCCATTACAACTTTATTACAAAAATGAAAGGACCAAGTTCAGTTTGAACTTGGTCCATCGTTTTCATCTATTGGGTTGTGAGCCTCACAACAACGGTCTTTGCCTTTGCAATAACCCTTCTTGTAATTAGCACACTTTTTGCAGCCTTCGCCGACAATGTGTGGCTTATCTTCTGCCTTTTTTCTCTTCTCTTTCCCTGATAACAAATCTAGTAGGTGTTCCTTCAAGGCCGAATACCTCCCTTATCTGGTTATCGAGATATCTTTGATAACTGTAGTGGAAAAGATCCTTTGAGTTAACAAAGCAGACAAACGTCGGCGGACGAGTTGAGGCCTGAGTCATGTAGTAAATCTTGAGACGGCGGCCCTTGTCCGTCGGTGGCTGTACACGTGCGGTAGCAGCAGCCAAAACGTCGTTGAGTTTACCGGTTGAGATACGCATAGCGTTCTGATCATCAACGAACTTGATAAGCTCAAAGAGTTCTGGTATACGCTGACCCGTTTTGGCTGAGATAAAGATAATTGGAGCGTATGACATGAATGAGAAGTCATTCATGAGTTTTTTGCGCTCCTTCTGCATTGTCTCGCCTGTCTTGTCAACGGCATCCCACTTGTTAACTGCAATAATGCAGGCTTTGCCAAGTTCGTGGGCTATGCCCGCAACCTTGGAATCCTGCTCGGTAAAGCCCTCTGTCGCGTCAATCATGATGACACAGACATTGGCGCGTTCTACTGCCATCCTGGCACGTATAACGCTATACTTTTCAATTGTGTCATCAACCTTGGACTTGCGACGAAGGCCAGCTGTATCTATAAATACAAACTTGCCATATTTATTCTCAACAGTTGTATCTGTTGCATCCCTGGTTGTACCAGCGATATCGGATACAATTGCACGGTTCTCACCACAGATCTTGTTTACAAGAGATGACTTGCCAACGTTTGGTTTACCGATGATTGCAACCTTGATTGTGTCATCCTCATAGTCCTCACCAGCATCGTCTGGAAGGAACTTTAATACCTCGTCGAGGAGGTCGCCTGTGCCACGACCGTGGCTTGCTGAAACAGCAATTGGATCACCGAGACCGAGGTTATAAAACTCATAGAAGTCAGGTGGGAGTTCACCTGTTGTATCGCACTTGTTGACGCAGAGTACGATTGGCTTACCGCTCTTCTGAAGCATTGTAGCAACTTCGTTATCCGTTGCAACAACGCCATCACGGATATCGGTAACCATGATGATTACGTCTGCGCTGTCAATTGCGAGCTGCGCCTGACGGCGCATCTGAGAGAGAATAATGTCATCTGAGTAAGGCTCAATACCACCAGTATCAACAAGAAGCATATTGTGATTAAGCCACTCGCAGTCACCATAAATACGGTCACGAGTAACACCTGGTGTGTCGTCTACTATTGAGAGACGCTGACCTATCAACTTGTTAAAGAGCGTTGATTTACCAACATTTGGGCGACCGACTATTGCAACTACTGGTCTTGACATTATTTCACCTCCTCTAATGTTTCAATAATTGTATCAACAAACTCAAAGCCGTCGTTTGGTAAAACAACAACTTTGATGTCGAGTTCCTTTTCGATGTCCTCTATTGTCACATCATCAAGAAGTACTGTCTCTCCATCACGGAGTACTACCTTTGGAAGGAAGAGAACAGAGCCCAAGTTCTTACCCTTGAGCTGTCTGATGATATCCTCACCTGTCAAAAGGCCCGCAACCGTTACGCTAGAGCCAAAGAAGACATTTACAATGCCTTTGACTTTGAGCTCAAACGCATTACTGTAAAGGTTTTGAACTTTACGCGCGGCATCTTTTAGCAGATCCTCTGATGCGAGACCCGTCGCAATTGTAGCGCGAAGAGGCTCATCGCCACGCTCTATCACGTGCTCTGAAAGGTGCTTGCCCATCTCAAGGATTGCATCGTTAACCTCACCAGTGAAGAGCCTCATGAGGCCTACACCGTTATCAAGCTGAGGATAGTCATCATAGTAATCCTCATCTGGTATTGGCTGTTCTGCAATCAAATAAAACTCATCAGCAGCGTAGCAGAAACGTGTGCCGAGTTCTGGCTTGATTTCCTTTGCTAATTTATCAATCAATTTGATTGTTGCCCTTGCAGTCCTAGCATTGTATGGCTCAAGCTTTGTAAGGCCATCGCGGAAGCGTGTGAGGCCTACTGGCACGCACGCAACGCTCTGTACGCTTGGCGACAGCTCATAGAGACTCCGGATGCTGTATTCCAGCTCCTCGCCATCGTTTATGCCAGGGCATAAAACGAGTTGCGCGTTGATTGCTATGCCCGCATCCGCAAGGCGCTTTAAATAGCGCAAGCTGTCGCCCGCGAAGCGGTTATTCATCATCTCACAACGGAGTTCCTCGTTCATTGTATGAACTGAGACATTGACAGGGCTGATATGCATCTTAATTATCCTGTCGATATCTGCATCACTAAGATTGGTAAGCGTGATGTAATTACCATAGAAGAATGACATGCGTGAGTCGTCATCCTTGAAATAGAGCGACTCTCTCATTCCCTCTGGGAGTTGGTCGATAAAGCAGAAGATGCACTTGTTGTTGCATGAGTGCTGCTTATCAATCAAATATGTCTCAAACTCGATGCCAAGATCATCGTACTCGTCATCCTTATGGATTTTAACCACACGAATCTTGCCATCAAGGCCACGGTAGCTAAGAGTTATATCCTGTTCCATCATATAAAAACGATAGTCCAAAACATCAACTATCTCATTACCGTTAATCTTTAGAAGTGTACAACCCGATTCAATACCGTGTTCCTCTGCATAAGAACCCGGTTCTACACTTTTAATGAGTGCTGACATACCATTTCCTCCTCCCCTAAAAAACGACTAAAAGGTGGGGAAGGTTCCCCTTCTCCACCTTAATCTCTAAAGAAATTTTGATTAGTCCTTTACGATTACCTGCTTGCCATTGTAGTAACCACATTCCTGGCAAACTCTGTGTGGTCTCTTGTATTCACCGCACTGTGGGCACTTTACGAGCTCTGGAGCGTCAAGCTTCCATACGTTTGAACGTCTCTTATCACGACGAGCCTTAGAAACTCTTCTAGCTGGTACTGCCATTTTGGAAACCCCCTATCAAAATTAAAGTAATGCTGCAAGTGCTTCCCATCTAGGGTCAATATCTGCCTTGCAGTCACAAAGTCCTTCATTTAAGTTCTTGCCACACTTTGGACAGATTCCTTTACAGTCCTCACTGCACAAAAACTTCTGTGGTAAATAAAGAATAACATCTTCAGTCGCCAGTCCTTCCAAGTCGAATCGCATGGTTGGCACGAGGTAGAACTCATCGTTCTCTTCGTCGTTCAACTCGGTCACAAAAGTATGTTCCATCGGAATGGTATATTCTCTAGTTACCTCTTTGGCGCAACGGTCACAGCTTCCGGAATATAAAACTGTGATTGTAGCGGAAATAGAAACTATATCAGTTTCATTTTTGATAGCACCAGTGATTGT
>JAUNQL010000191.1 GCA_030536195.1 Clostridia bacterium
TCGCCATATCGGCTGTGGAAGATGCGGAGTGTCTGTGGTGTCAATGAGATCTCTGGCACCATTACTATGATGCCTCGTCCAGTGCGCTCCACCTCATCGATGAGGCGCAAATAAACCTGGGTCTTGCCAGACCCAGTTACACCAAAGAGTAAACTTACACCGCCATTCGACTCAAACTGCTTTTTGAGATTATCAAAAGCGTTCTGCTGGCTGTCTGTTAGAACTATTTCGGAAGTGTCAGTTACTTCCTCATTGTATGGGCGTCTGAATACTTCCTTGTCATAGTACTCGAGTGCACCACGACGCTTCATATTGTCAACAACAGCAGTTGTGACGCCTGTGAAGTAGCAAAGCTCCTTGACTGATATCTCACCCTCTAATGAGTTGAGGCAATCAATTACGCTCTGTTGCTTCTCGGTAATCCTAGGCAATGTATTGATATCACCAAGTCTCACCATCTTGATAGTCGCATCCCGTGGCTTGTGCGACAGGCCTGGAAGCATGGTGCGAAGCGCGTCGTAGACTGTGCAAAATGTACGCTCTTTCATAAAGAGCGCGAGACGTATCATCTTGTCGCTAAAGAGCGGTGTCTCATCGAGGATGGCACCTATCTCCTTAAGATCTGATACGTCGTCCTGGCTTAGCACCTCAAGTATCACTGCTTGACGTACGGAAGTACCTTTGCCAAAAGGGACCATGACACGGCAACCAACTAGAGGGCGTGCGCCCTCTGGCACGGCGTAGCTATAGGCTTCATCAAAGTGATAAGCCACATTTTGCACTGCGACGCGCACAACGGTTCGCTCTGCCATCTTGCCCCTCCTAAAATCGAATTAGAGTTCCTTAATCTCCTCTGGTTCCTCAATTGTGTACTCACCAGCAAGGAGTTTATCAAGTGCTGTTGATACTGGTTTCTCTGTGATGATTTCATGGTTTTCACATGCTTCATCAGAAATCTCTCTTGCGAGCTTTGCTGTTGCTGTTACGAGAGAGTAACGGCTAATCTGATTGCCCTTTTCATCAACTAAGATGTCACGGAGATCTGGGTTAAACTTTTTGTTTTCTGCCATTATTTTAAACCTCTTTCTGAAAAATCTTCTATAGGTGGTAATACGCGTGCGTTTTCATCAATATAGTCATCAACTTGGAGTTCCTTGTACTGATGACCATAGTAGAACTCATCCTGAGACTCAGACTCACGGAGGTGACGTCTGTGGCGGAAGATGATTTCAAGTGCATCCTCTACCGCATCCTCAAGGCGGTTGTTTACGATGATGTAGTCATAGTCGCTAGCACGACCGATTTCGCTCTTGGCAACTTCAAGGCGAGCCTTTATGTCCTCCTCGGAGTCGGTCGCTCTCTTGCGGAGTCGTTCCTCCAAAACGTGGAACGATGGTGGCAAGAGGAACATAGACATGATGTCTGGGTTCTTGGCTCTGATTTTGTCAGCGCCCTGTACCTCTATTTCAAGAATTACTGTCTTGCCCTCGGCAATCCATTTTTCGATAGGTGCCTTTGGTGTTCCATAGAAGTTGCTACCATACTGCGCCCATTCGAGCATCTCATCATTGTCAATGTGGGACTGGAACTCCTCTTTCGTAACGAAGTAATAGTCCTTGCCATCCACCTCTTTGCCTCGTGGTGCACGAGTTGTCATTGAGATGGAGACAACAGTCTTGTCGTCACGAGCAATGATGTTGCGAATGACTGAATCCTTACCAGAGCCAGATGGACCTGAAAGGATCAAAAGGAAACCTGTTCCCTCTGTCATACTTCTCCTTCCTCCTCTTCACTGTTGATACGCTCTGTCAAAGTTTCCGGTTGGAGGTATGACAGGACAACCTGATCGTTGTCCATGATGATCACAGTTCTAGTCTTGCGACCTTGGGACGCATCAATGAGTGTGCCCTTTTCCTTGCAGTCACCAACTATTCTCTTTATCGGTGCAGAATCCGGACTGACCATAGCAATGATGCGGTCCGCATTCACAGAGTTA
>JAUNQL010000040.1 GCA_030536195.1 Clostridia bacterium
GTCCCTGGTTTACGCGGCCCTTGAAATCTGACTTCTCGCAAAGTTCAAGATACATGTCAAGGTCCTTCTTGCCATATTTCTTGGCAAGTTCGTGTACTGTGTATCCTTCATACTCCTCATAGCCTTCTCCGATGTAAGCTACTTGGATATCATCGAAGCCAAAACCGAGGAGCTTTGCTGTTGCTGTGATAAGACCCCAAAGCTTAATCTTGTTAATTGGCTTCTTTCTCTCCTCCTTGGACATACCCTGATACCAAGGTGGAAGTACTACTGTTATAACTGATACGCCTACGTCGTGATCGTAGATATCAAACATAGCATCAACGCCCTCTGCACGGAGCTTCTCTTGGATTTCAAGGAACTCGTCAACGTCCTTGAAAGAGCTTGTTCCAACAAAGATTGCGTGTGAATGCTGAAGTTTCAAATTAGTGCCATGAGCAATCTCATAAAGTTCATCTTCAGCGCGAAGGAGGTGTGATCTACCAAAGAGTTGATCATATGACATTGAATACTTGGACTCCGCACGTGGGTGAACTGTGAGTGGCTTATTGTACTTGCAACAGAGCTCAGCTACCTTCTTGAGCTCCTCTGTTGGAGCATAGAGGCCTGGCTCATACATAAGTCCAAGTGATACACCTGCTGCGCCGTTCTTGAGGTTATCCTCAATTATTGCAAGCATTCTATCCATCTCGTCAGGTGTGAGGTCACGTGCCTCAAGACCCGATACAGCGGCTCTCGCGGAGCCATGGCCTACGCATGTTGCAGCGTTACAAGGCATTTTCTTGTCACATGCCTCATTATAGTCCTTAATGTTGCCATACTTTCCTGTTGTGTCAACAAAGTGGAAAATACCGCCACCGAAAAGATCAGCGTTTTCGCGTCCAGCTTCATCAAATCCAATAGCAGAGCAACCGCAGTTACCCGTTACAAAAGTTGTGATACCTTGCTGGATAAATGGAGCGAAATATTTAAGTGGGTCATTCTTGATACAAAACCAGTCATTGTGTGAATGGATATCAATAAAACCAGATGCTAGTGACTTGCCACCGAGGTCAAAAACCTTATCGGCCTTTGCTTCGTCGACATCGCCTACTTCAAGAATCTTATCTCCCTCAAAGAGAACAGATCCCATAAAAGCATCCGCGCCAGTACCGTCATAGATTTTACAATTCTTAAGTATTGTTGCCATATATTTGCCTCCTTTTCTATTTTTTCTTGCCGAGATGCATCTCTTTCATTCCTTCAACTTCGTCACAGACCGGTTTGAGTGCACAACTGTCACAGTCCACATCCAAACCATCGAGGATGTGGGATAGCGCATTTGTGATATCAGCGACCTTGTTTGCAGTCTGATTAAGTTCCCTTATTATCTCTTGGTCTGTGAGGAAGATAATACGAGCACTTATTACGTTCTCGTTTTCCTTATAAGCCTTGATATAGGTGTTACCTATACTCTTAAAGCTTATACCACGAGAAACAGCATCACGAGCGACGCGGACACGCTCTTGACTGCTCTCAGCAGATACGCGCACCATATACCCCTCTGGATAGACATGGTAGCGCACAAAGTCCATCTGCTGAATAGCGGAGTGAGCGGCGTCCTCGTCGCCTATATCTTTTACGCCAAGTAAAACGATACGGGCGAACGAAACGTCACCGTGAAGTTCAGTTAAATCCTTGCCACAGAGTAGCACCTCGTCCTGTGGCACAAGGTCAGTATTTGTTGTAACACAAGTAAAATTTGCCGATGGAGTACCGCTGCCACCGAGCTCGAAAGCTTGATCGCTCTGCATGATAAGTTCGCTGCGCTCAAGGTTCTTCCAACAGTCGGTCGCATCGTACGCCCATGTCTTGGTAGTAATACCAGCAATTTTCTCACTGGTGTCAATGATTATGTTGTTATACAACTCCATTTGGAATAATCTCCATCCTGGAAAGAGCTATTTTTGCACCTTGGAGCAACTTAGAGTTGTCATCAAGTGTAAATACACTCTCTCCTACAATATCATTGGCAATCTGCTGTTCGTCAGGCTCAATTACTGCGAGCACAGGAGCGCCTGCAACATCAGATGGTGCAAGTTCAGGCTTGGTTGCTCGGTTAATAATGGCGCCTACGAAATCAGACATAACGAGTTCGTCAGCTACCTCTCTTATAACCTCGAGCACGCCAATGCCCTTCTTGCTCTGGTCGCTAATGAGCAGAAGGTGTGTAACCTTCTCCATTACGCGGCGGTTAATCTGTTCAATGCCGGCCTCTCCATCGATTACGACATAGTCGAAATCGCCAGCGAGCATTGATATTACTTCGCGCAAATAAGTATTAACTGCGCAGTAACATCCAGCTGCCTCTGGGCGACCAATAGCAATAAAGCCGAAGCCGTTTTTCTCCTTCATAGCATCGATGAGTCTAAACTTTGCCTCGGCGAGTATGTCCTGCGTGTCACGCAGGCGCTCTGTGACGTCGTTTGCGACGCGTTTTCTGATGTCGTCGAGTGTTTCCTCAACCTCGACACCAAGCGCCGTAGCGAGCCCTATAGCGGGGTCGGCGTCTATTGCTAATATGCGCTTGTCAGGATACTGCTCTACGAGCAGTCTGACAATGGCGGCAGAGAGAGAGGTCTTGCCGACCCCTCCCTTGCCAGATACAGCTATTATTTTTGTATCGTGTTCCATAAAGCTATCCTCTTAGATAGCCTCTGCAACTGACCAAGCACCCCAGATTACTGTGCGGAGGTTACCAACCTTATCACAGTCACCAATGAGGTGAACCTTGCTTGATTTCTCAGCAAGTGGAGTTGACTTATAACCAACAGATACGATTACGTTATCGCAAGAAAGCTTAACTGGCTCGCCCTTCTCGTTGATGATGTCAACGAAGTCAGCGCCAATCTGCTTTGTCTGTGCGTTGAGATATACTGGAACATTGTTTGTCTTGAAGCAGTCACGGAGGTAAGAAGAGTTTGCAAGGCAAAGGTTCTTAACGCTCATAAGGTCATCCTGCATCTCAACGATCATTGGGTGCTTGCCCTTTCTGAAGAGGTCAAGAGCGATTTCACAACCTGTGAGACCACCACCAACGATTACTACTCTGTCACCAACTGTCTTCTTCTCAAGGAGATAGTCGCATGCCTCCATAGCGTTCTCAATACCTGGGATAGGAATTGACTTAGCTACAGCACCAGTTGCAACGATGTACTCGTCAGCCTTGATGTCCTTGAGATCCTTAACTTCTGTACCCAGGTGTACCTCAATACCGAGCTTCTTAACCTGGAGTTTCTCCCACTCGATAAGCTTCTTATCGTGTGACTTAAACTCAGGTGCTGCAGCTGCAATAAAGATACCGCCGAGCTTGTCAGACTTCTCATAGATAACTGGCTCGTGGCCACGCTGCTTGAGGACGATAGCTGCTTCCATGCCGCCGATACCGCCGCCGATGATAGCAACTTTCTTCTTCTTGAGAGTCTTCTTAATCTCGTACTTCTTGTGCTGCATTGAAAGTGGGTTGATTGCGCAACGGCACATGCCCATTGAGTCAGAGAGATCCTGATCACAAGCTGACTTGCCGTGCTTTGCCATGTCGAAACATGCTGCGTGGCAGCAGATACATGGCTTGATTTCCTCTTCCTTGCCCTCCATGAGCTTGGTAACCCAAGCTGGGTCAGCAAGGAACTGACGGCCTACTGCCATAGCATCGATGTCGCCAGCGGCAATTGCCTTGGCACCAACTTCTGGTGTCATACGGCCTGCGCATACAACTGGGATATCAACGAACTTCTTGATATGTGCAACATCCTCAAGGTTGCAGTTCTCTGGCATGTACTGTGGTGGATGAGCCCAGTACCAAGCATCATATGTACCATTGTCACAGTTGAGCATATCATAGCCAGCGTCCTGAAGGTATTTAGCTGCCTTCTCTGACTCTTCCATTGTACGGCCAACTTCAACAAAGTCCTCACCAGGCATAGCACCTGACTGGAAGCCCTTTGTCTTAGATACTACTGAGTAACGAAGTGATACAGGGAAATCCTCGCCACAAGAAGCCTTGATAGCCTTAACGATTTCTACTGGGAAACGATAACGGTTCTCGAATGATCCGCCGTATTCGTCTGTTCTAAAGTTTGTATAAGGAAGTGTGAACTGGTCAAGGAGGTAACCCTCGTGAACTGCGTGTACTTCTACACCGTCAACGCCAGCCTCTTTGCAAAGACGTGCTGTCTCACCAAAAGCATAGATGATCTTCTCAATCTGCTCCTTGGTCATTTCCTTAGTTGTGATGTCCTCAGCCCAACGGTTTGGAAGAGCTGATGGAGCTGTTGTCAAATACTCTGGGTCCATAATTGGCTTTGCAATTGTACCGATAACCTTGTTGTTGATCATCATTGTCATCATTGCAGAGAGAGCCATTGAACGACCGAAGCCAGCTGTCATCTGTACGAAGAGCTTAGCGCCTGTCTTGTGCACTTCGTCCATGAACTTTTTAAGCTGGTTAAATTTCCACTTGTGCTGATAGAGCCATGCGCCACCCATGATGTCCTTAACAGGAGCAATACCTGGGATGATAAGTCCGCAGTTGTTGTCAGCGATTGTCTTAAGAAGATAAGCTGCTTCCTTATCAAAGTGGTTTGGTTCGCACCAACCAAAGATACAAGTACCGCCCATAGGTGCGAGTACTATACGGTTTTTAATCTCTACGTTACCTATTTTCCAAGGTGTAAATAGAGCTTCATAATCTTTATTCATACTATTCCCTCTCTAATCAAGCTTTGCCAAGTCCGAAACTGTATCCATCAACTTTGCCAAGCTCTTTTGCTTTCTTTTCATTGATAAGTTCAACTATTTTGATAAATGTCTCTGTCTGTTCAACAGCCAAATCCAAATTGAACTTGTCCATCTCGTGGTTGTCTGATACTACGCAGAGGTAGTCAGGAGCTGTTACAAGTGCAATATCAGGAATGCCTACGTTGAAGAGTGACTGACCTTCACCAAAATGAAGAAGGTTATGTGGATGAAGTGTTACCGTACGGCACTGCTTGCGGTCCTTGATAGCCTCAAAGTAAATTTTATCCATAACTTTGTTAGCAGTGTATACAACCTCGACGTCAACTGGGTTTGTCTGCTGATAAACACCGTTTACGTCCTTCCACTCTGTGCAGCCAAGGTGCTCTACTGTAACACCAGCAACTGCCTTGATATGGCCCTTCTTGCCATCCCAGAGTTCCTTGTTGTTGTGAAGCCAGAGTGATGTTGACTGGTCAACAATACCGTGCTTGTGTGAGAAGTCAGGGATTCTGAAGTGGCCTGTTGTAAATACAAAGATAAGTGTGCGCTCTGGCTTATGCTTCTTGAAATAACGCATCATTTCAAGCATGCCGATTGCACCATTCTCCTCTACACAGTTTGTTCCGTCTGTGTGAGTATTAATGATAATAGCCTCTTTCTTGCTCTTGCCTGGAACGATAGCGCAGAAGGATTCACCTTTTGCCTTCTTCTCGAGTTTTCCTTCAAGAGTAAGTGTAGCTGTCTCCTTGTTCTCAAGTGCCTTGAGAACCTTCTCGCCCTCTGTCTCGTTAACCCAGAGTGCTGGAACACCCATGTAACCAAGGATGAAGTTTAGGTACTGACCCTCAACCATCTGATCACTCATACCCTGCCAGATGAGGATAGCACCCTTGCAGCCTACGAATGATTGGATGAGAAGAGATACTGTCTTAACAAAAGATGTTGTAACAGGACCCCTGTACTGTTTGTTGAGTCTCAAATCCTTTGGATAAGCGCGGCGCTGATCGAAAGGAATTCTTGATGTGAGGTTCTCAAAGTCAGCCATCTTAAGGACAACTATGTCGCGACCGATGCCCTTAGTCTGGAGCTTGCCTGTTACGCCCTCTGGTCCTGTTACACCAGAATATGGGTGTGCAGATGCAACCTTAACGTCAACGTCGCCGTTTGCTGTGTGAAGTACAAGCTTGGTGTTAGTTGCTTCCCAACGCTTGAACTTCTTGATGTCTGACTTGGTCTCAAAGCCCATCTTTTTGATTTCCTTTTTGAGGTAAGCAATGAAGTCATTGTTTCCCTTGGAACCAGTAAGACGAGTACCAAAGCCATTCATTATGTCCATTTCTTTCTTGAAGTTGGACTTTGATACATCAATTGACATTTAAGCCATCTCCTTATATTTGAACATTATTTATTAACTATTACTGTGCCATCTGGCTTGAGTGTAACCTGGTCGCCGTTCTCAACGTAGTTGAGGAACTCGTCGCCAAGTTGGTCATATACAGGCATGTCGTCCTCTGCCCATACGTCAGCGAGTACTGCACCTGCTGCTGCGAGAGAGTCGATTGTCTGTGAGAAGAGAAGGCATGCAGGTGCCTTGCCCTCTTTAACAGCGGCAAAGAGGAACATGCCGCCTGTTGTTGAACCGATTGTGAGTGGAAGGCAGAGGGCCTTCTTCTCAAGAATCTGCTTATAAAGGTCAGGGTTGCTCTGATCATTACACTTTGTCTTTGGCTGGAGGTTCATCATCTGCATTGAAGCCAAAGTATTAAAACCGTTTTTAGTTACTACTGCTTCGAAAGTAGCATCGCCTGGTACTATTGCACGACCTTTGAATTCCTTCATCTTATTTAACCCCCTTTGTAAGCATCTCTAAGATCTCGTCATTAGAGTAGTATCTTGATGTTGTGTATGTACGAAGCTTGTTGGAGCTTGTGATAACTGGTTTGCTTGAGCAAAGTGGGTTATCCATGTACATAAGTGGGCAGATGTAACTGATGATTACGCCCATATCTGTAAGCTTCTTGTACTCAGGAAGCTTCTTAAACTCCTTAAGTACAGGAGTAGATGTTGTAAATACTGTAGGGATAGATACCTTCTTGTTGCCAGCAGCTGCAAGGCCTGCCTCGAGCTTTGCTGTCCAGTCCTTGAGCTGTTCAAGTGACATGTGAGGACAACCAAGGAAGCACATCTCTGGTGTTGCATTTGGATCCTTCCAAATGCATGGATAGTTATCCTTAACACGCTGGAGTTCCTCATCTGTGATGATGTACTCCTTTGCGCCTTCTGCGATAAGCTTATCACCGAGCTCAACAGCCTCTGGTGTCAAGCCATCGATGTGGTAAAGGCCAACAGCACCGTTTGATGCTGTTGCAGCACCAAAGTCCTTGAGGTATGTCTTGGCAGCGTCGTTGAGCTCGTTGCCGAGATACTTATCAAGGCCATAAACGTATGGAACATCCTCCATAACCTTCATGCCGATTGCAGAACCGAGAATCTGAGCATCAGGCATCTTGGTTGTTTCAAGTTTTACTACCCAAGTAGCCTTTCGTCCCTCATCGGTCAAGAAACCGAAGTATGGAACATAGCCACAAACTGAACCGAAGAGTTCAAGAATACCGGAGTTTCTGTTGCAACGTGCGCCAAGAACTGAGTTTGCATAAACTACAGCTGATGACTCTGCCCAAGAGAGAACGTCTCCCTTCTTTGGCACGTTGCCAAGCTCAGGCATGTAGCATGTGCAAGTAAATGAATCATCGTTGAGAAGACCCAACTGCTTCATTTCCTTCTCATACCTACCCTGCTTGCTGTAAATAACCTTTGCTGCAGCCTTAGCAATAGGGCTCTGTGGAACTGCTGGATCATAAGGTCTTGGGTCACATGTAAATTTCTGACCTGAAAGACAGTTGTTATCGATGAGTTCCTGATAAAGATCAAATACTGGGCCAAGGAACATGAGACCAAAGCTCAATACCAAGTGACCATACTCACTTGTTACTGGTACCATCTTCTCTGCGCCGAAGATTTCACCATACTTGACCATGGTCTGCATAACCTTGGCCATAGTTTCTCCTTTTGAGCCGTCAAGTATTGCTTGCTGCTCTGGAGTCAAAACCATTTTTGTTTCCATAGTAACCTCCCAAAATGTATATAAAATTAATTTGTTCGAAAAAAGTAAAAGATTGTTAAATATTTCACTTGCAAATATAACTTTCCCATGTTATTGTATACGTGTACAGTACGTGTATAGGAAAAGGAGAAATTATCCAATGGACAGAAGAGTTAAGAAAACCCAGGCTGCTATTAGGAATGCATTTATCGATCTCATTAAGGAAAAAGGCGATGTCAACACTATCACAATCAAGGAGATTGTCGACCGTGCTGATATTTCCCGTAGCACATTCTACACACACTACA
>JAUNQL010000041.1 GCA_030536195.1 Clostridia bacterium
TCGGCCTCTGTCTGAGCTACGATTACGAGATTCTCCTGAGATACGATGCGCTCAGCTTCACGCTGTGCGGCAGTGATAAGTTCCTGTGACTTAGCCTGAGCCGCACGGATGAGTTCCTCTGTCCTGCGGTTTGTCTGAGCGTCCATTTCCTTGGAACGCTTCTCAGCAGCTTCCATAAGGTCACGGCTGATAATCTTGGAGTCCTCTACTGCAGCGCTAGCATCACGCTTGGCGCGTTCAAGGATCTCACGACGCTCGGACGCAAGTAACTGTGCCTGCATAATTTCCTGTGGGAAATTATCTCTGATATCTGCAACAACTTCCTTTAAGGCCTCAACATCGACAGTTGCCCTGCTAGAGAAAGCTTTGCCCTTCGCTTCTGCGAGTATGTCTTCCATCTCATCGAGAAGTTCTTCTATCGAAGCCATAAATTCAGTCCTTTCTTAAATGATATGCGATGTCGTCTAAAACGGCATCTGGAACGAGGTTACTGATGTCTCCTCCAAACTCACCTATCTGGCGAACCAGGCTAGAACTTAAATACATGTTCTCTGCCCTAGTTGCGATGAAAACCGTTTCAAGGTTCGGGTTGAGTTTACGGTTAGCCAGCGCCTGTTGGAACTCGGAATCAAAATCCGAAAGAGCTCTAAGGCCCTTGACCAGCACCTTGATGTCATTGTTCCTCGCATAGTCAGCAACCAAGCCATCGTATGCATCAACTGTGACATTTGGGAGATGCGCGGTTGCCTTTTTTAAAAGCTCTGTGCGCTGCTCTGGAGAGAAAGAATAACTGCCCTTTTTGTTGTAGTTGGTCATAGCAACAACGACCACTTCATCAAACATCTATGATGCACGCTCAATGATGTCAATGTGGCCATTTGTTACAGGATCAAAACTACCTGGGCAAATTGCTTTAATCATCCTCTGTCTCCTCTTTCACTCTGAAAACGGTAAGTTTAATCTTACCGTATTTATACTCACGTTTTTTATAGAACTTGTCAACCTCATCTGGGAGGGTTTCCTCCTTAGCGGTCTCACAGATGATAACGCCAGCATCTGACATGCGCTCCACAAGTTTTGGCAGTGCAGCCTCTATCAAGCCCTTGCCGTAAGGTGGATCCAAAAATGCTATGTCAAAAGTGTCCTTTGAAAAATCAAGGAAGTTTAGACTGTCCTCATTTTTTACGATAGCATTTTTCTGGAGTTTGGTATGTTCCAAGTTCTCATTGACCACGTTTATCGCTGCACGACTCTGGTCTATAAAGGTTGCGCTGTGGGCACCACGACTGAGTGCCTCAATGCCAAGTTGACCAGAACCAGCGAACAAATCGAGTACTCTTGCACCCTCAATTTCAAACTGAATGATGCTGAAAATCGATTCCTTAACTTGGTCAGTTGTTGGGCGCACATCAAGTCCTTCCAGGGTTGTAAGTTTCATACCGCGAGCGGTTCCTGTAATGACTCTCATATCACGCCTCCTTAAAAAACAATTAATTATACCATTAAAAGTTGTCTTTTGTAAACATCACTTCGAAAAATGATTCTTAATATTTACGGCATCCTTGACTGAGATTCCTTTAACACTTGCAAGGGTGTCAATATCAGCTCGCTTGATTCTATCAAGCGTCTTGAATTCACGCCATAAAATCTCGGCTTTTTTCTGTCCAATTCCCTCAATTGATGTGAGTTCACTCTGCTTTGTTGTCTTTTGATGCTTGGCATGGTGGTAGGAAATCGCAAAGCGATGGACCTCCTCTTGGATGGCCGAGACGAGCGTAAAGACCTTGCGGGTGGCGCTGATGGTAATCTCGCCACCGTCAGCAGTTATTGCGCGAGTCTTGTGCTTTTGGTCCTTGACCATGCCAAAGACTGGGATAGCGAGACCGTAGGACTTGAGTACTTCCTGTGCCACTGCTACTTGGTTCTCGCCACCGTCCATCAGGATGAGGTCGGGAAGGCGTGGAAATTCATCATCGTTTTGATGACTGAAGCGGCGTGTTAAAACCTCTCGCATTGCGCCGAGGTCGTCGCCGCCAATCACGTCATTTACGATAAATTTGCGATATCCCGACTTGTACGGCGCGCCGTTTTTGAAAACGATCATTCCGCCAACAGTATCGGCGCCTGCCGTGTGGCTTATGTCGTATGACTCAATATATTCTGGTGCCTTTGAAAGTCCCAAAAGTTCACCAAGTTCAATTACCGCAGAATCAGCTTTTGACTTAGACTTTTTCTGAGCCAGTGCCTCATATGCATTGTTCTTAGACATAGAGACAATGTCGAGTTGTCTACCACGTTGTGGGACAAAGACATCGACTTTCGTTCCCCTAATGTCTGAAAGCCACTGTGCTATGAGTTCTATATCGTCCGACTCACCATCAAGGACCACCATTTTTGGTATGTTATCATGCGATGAGTAGAAGCGCTTGATCATCTCACAACGGGTGTTTTCAAGTGTCTCATCAAGCTCTGTGAAATAGTTGATTGAACCTGTCAACCTGCCCTCTGTAAAGCGGAGCACATTAAAGCAAATTTCCTCATCGTTACGCGCTAAAGCAAAGACATCCTTGGTGTCTGTTCCGCTGAAGATTACCTGCTGTTTTTCAGTCAATCGCTTTATTGCATTTATGCGATCACGTACCTCGGCGGCCTTTTCAAATTCAAGGTTTTCGGAGAGCATTTCCATGCGCTCCTCCAAGACCTTGACATACTCCTTGGTACCGCCACGAAGGAACTCGATCGCATCGTCAACGGCAGCATCATACTCCGCCTTTTTCATCTTGCCAGCGCAAGGTGCGCTGCACTGATTCATATGGTAATTAAGACATGGCCTGCACTTGGACTTCACTGGGAAAGTCTTGCCACACTGTGGAAGTTTAAAAATCTTGAGCGCAGCATCGAGTGACTCCTTAACTACAAAGCCACTGATATATGGGCCAATGTACGTAGCACCGTCATCTGCACGCTGTTTCGCGTTCTGGAGTCGACGCCATGGTTCGTTTGTAATCTTAATATATTTATAGCCCTTATCATCCTTTAAAAGGATGTTGTACTTTGGCTTGTTTTGCTTGATTAAACTACACTCTAAGACAAGCGCCTCATACTCTGAGGCGGTCAAAATATGGTCGAAATCATATACATTGTCGACCATACGGCGAACCTTGGTGTTGTGCCTGTTCTGTGAGCCAAAGTACTGGCTCACCCTGTTCTTGAGAAGCTTCGCCTTACCTATATATATTATTTCTCCCTTTTCGTTTTTCATGATGTAAACGCCAGGAAGCAAAGGCAAATGCATAGCCTTGTCTCGTAAGTATTTAATTCTTGGGTTTGATGACTCCACTATACATCACCTCCTAATAACGATAAAAAGCACACCGCTATCACTAGCAGTGTGCTTTGATATTCAAAACGAAATATTACTCAGCAAAACCAGATTCTACAAGAGCTACTAATGCTTCTACAGCTTCCTCTTCGTCAGAGCCACCAGCCATGATGCGGATCTCTGTGCCGCCCATGATACCAAGTGAAAGAACACCAAGAAGGCTCTTAGCGTTTACTCTTCTCTCATCCTTCTCAACCCAGAT
The DNA here is from genome assembly GCA_030536195.1 of Clostridia bacterium. Classification (GTDB taxonomy): domain Bacteria; phylum Bacillota; class Clostridia; order Oscillospirales; family Acutalibacteraceae; genus UBA1227. The sequence continues at coordinate 3,585 of JAUNQL010000041.1, forward strand.
TGATGACTTGAACTCATTTGCCTTCTGGATGAAGAATGTTGCTGGACGAGCGTGAAGACCTACCTGATTTTGAACTTTAACGTCTTTTACGTACATAATATTCCCTCACATTTTTATATGAATTTGATTTGACAACATTATAAACAACTAATATATCTACGTCAACGTAAAAAATTGCTTTTCTACCCTTTTGAAAAAACTTCGTTATAGAGGTCAAAGTTGGACATACAGAGGGGCTAATCTTTGTGCAGTTTTCATAGTTTTTTCTAGGTCAAAACTATTGCAATTAAAACCTCTTGTTAATTTTGCACAAATTTTTCATTCAAGTCTTGGCGCTTGTTTTTGGTCCTTTCAAGCGATTGTTCATCTTGCCATTTAGCGATATTTTCGTGATGACCAGAGAGTAAAACCTCTGGTACTTCACGTCCCATCCACACCGGTGGTCTTGTGTACTGTGGGTACTCAAGTAGACCATCGTAGTGACTCTCCTTGCTAAATGCCTCATCGTTACGGAGGACGCCTGGAAGCATCCTGCAAATTGAATCAGTAAGTGCAAGTGCTGGGATCTCGCCACCTGTTAGGACATAGTCACCTATTGAAATCTCCTCAGGTTCAAGTTCCTCAATAACCCTCTCATCAACACCCTCATAGTGGCCACAGAGAATGGCTATTTTATCAAACTTGGCAAGCTCCTTGACACGCTCCTGTGTCAACGTCTTGCCCTGCGGAGTCATGTATATGAGGTGGTATGGCTCCTCACCGTTCTTGGTGAGGTCCATATACGCATCGTATATTGGCTGCGCCTGCATAATCATGCCAGTGCCACCGCCGTATGGCGTGTCATCCACGTGATTATGCTTATCGGTTGAGTAGTCACGGATGTTGTGACAATTAATCTCAACATGGCCTGCGCTGCGCGCGCGGCCGATGATACTCTCAGAGAGTACAGCTTCACACATCTCTGGGAAAAGGGTCAAAATATCAATCTTCACGTATTTCCTCCCCCTCATCAAAGATGCCTTTAATTGGGCGAACGTATGCTACATCGTGTTCAACATCAACCTTGATGACAATGTCAGGTACTGATGGGAGAAGGTACTCCTTGCCAGCAGCATCCTTAATCTGCCAGATGTCAGATGCACCTGTGTTGAGTACATCCTTAACAACGCCATATTCATGGCTCTCATCATCTGCATCAAGAACCTTGCAGCCGATGAGTTCAGCTATGAAATAGCGGCCCTCTTCTAGTGGCGCGTCGGCGCGTTTTACATAGATAGTCTTGCCACGAAGGGTGTTGGCCTTATCAAGGTCATCAATACCCTCAAGCGTCAAGAGCATAATATTGCCGTGCGGACGCGCGCCCAGAACCTTCATAGGTTCTGAACCCTTCTTGCCAAGGTATACTGTTTTAAAACTCTTGAAAAAATCTGGTGAGTCGCACCAGTGCTGTACGCGAAGTTCACCGCGCACGCCGTGTGTACTTACGATTTTTCCAAGTTCCAAATACTCTAGTAACATATCAAGCACCCTAAAAATAGGTATGACAAGGCAGGCGAAGACAAAGCCCTCCGCCTGCCATGTTTATAAATTAATCAATTTCTACTGCTACGTGGGCATCATTCTTGTTAGCTGATGCACGCATAACTGTGCGGATAGCCTTAGCGATACGGCCCTGCTTACCTATAACACGTCCCATATCATCTGGTGCAACGTGAAGATGGTATACAGTAACACCGTTCTCGTTTGGCTCATCAACATCTACTGTGACTGCAGATGGATCATCTACAAGGCCCTGCGCAATTGAAATAAGTAATTCACGCATTAGTTATGGACCTCCGATTATTTGATAGCTCCGCTCTTCTTAAGAAGTGCACGAACTGTGTCTGTTGGCTGTGCGCCGTTTGCCATCCACTGTGCAACCTTCTCCTCATCAATTTTAATTACTGCTGGATCCTTAGTTGGATCATAGTAACCGATTTCCTCGATGAAACGACCATCACGTGGGAAACGTGAGTCTGCTACTACTACACGATAGAAAGGAGCCTTCTTAGCGCCCATTCTTCTAAGTCTGATTTTTACTGCCATTTTAAAATTCCTCCAAGAAATTAAAAATTAACTAAATTAATTGCATCGATTATAAGCCAAGTGAACTGAGGTCCATATTTGCAAGGTCGTTTGGATTCATGTTTTTAGTCATCCTCTTCATTGCCTTGCGGGACTGTTTACTGTTCATCTGCTTAAACATCTTTTGCATCTGCCTGTACTGAGCGAGGAGCCTGTTTACATCCTCAACGGTCTGTCCGCAACCAGCGGCAATACGCTTTTTACGAGCACCATTGATGATGTCTGGTTTTTCTCTCTCCCCAGGCGTCATTGACTGGATAATAGCTTGAAGTCTATCAAACTGTTTCTCGTCAACTTCTATATCTTTTGCCTGCTTGCTAAGGCCTGGAATCATTCCAAGCAAATCCTGCATAGGTCCGAGTTTTCTGACCTGTTGCAAGTTTAGAAGTAGGTCATTAAGATCAAACTTGTTTTTGCGAAGCTTTTTCTCAAGTTCTATTGCAGTCTGTTCGTCGAACTCCTGCTCAGCCTTCTCGATAAGGGAGAGCACGTCGCCCATGCCGAGAATTCTTGAAGCCATTCGGTCAGGATGGAAGACGTCAAGGTCATCAATCTTTTCACCTGTACCAACGAACTTGATTGGCTTGCCGGTGATTGCTCTTGCTGAGAGAGCAGCACCACCTCTTGTGTCGCCGTCAAGTTTGGTAAGTACCAAACCGTCAAGGCCAAGGTCATCGTTAAATGTCTGAGCGACATTAACAGCATCCTGACCGGTCATCGCGTCGACAACGAGAAGGATTTCATGTGGATGAACTTCTGACTTGATGTTGCGAAGCTCCTCCATAAGCTGTTCGTCTATATGTAAACGACCTGCGGTATCAAGGAAGACATAGTCATAACCCTGATCCTTTGCAAGCTTTACAGCCTCTTTTGCAATAACTACTGGGTTGTCCTGTCCCATCTCAAATACTGGAACGCCAACCTGTTCACCAAGTACCTGTAACTGCTTGATAGCAGCAGGTCTGTAAACGTCGCAGGCAACAAGCAATGGCCTGTGGTTTTCGCCCTTAAGCCTTTTCGCTATCTTGGCACAGTGCGTTGTTTTACCTGAACCTTGGAGACCACACATCATTACAATCGTTGGCGGATGCTGGGCGATTGTAAGTCTTGTCTGTGTACCACCCATGAGCTCGGTGAGCTCTTCGTTTACTATCTTTATAACCATTTGGGCTGGAGTTAAACTCTTCATAACCTCAGCGCCAATAGCTCGTTCTGTTACTGCATTTGTAAAGTCTTTTGCAACTTTATAACTTACGTCCGCTTCAAGTAATGCAAGGCGGACCTCACGCATGGCTTCCTTAACATCAGCATCAGTTAAAGAACCTTTGCTCTTCAGTCTAGAAAAAGCAGCTTCTAGACGATCGGATAAGCCTTCAAATGCCATTCTACTGCCCTCTAAACTTCCTCATTATTGAGTGTCTGTGCAATAAGTTTGATTCTAACTACTGCGTCATTGATCTCTCTTGAAAGACCAGTTCTCATATTAGATTCATTAATCTCATCTGCACAAACAAGGATTTCGTCAAGTCCTGCGCGAACCTCTTCGAAACGTTTTGCAAGACCAAGGCGCTCTTCCATTTCAAAAAGCTGGCCTTCGGCACGTTTAATTGCATCGCGAACTCCCTGACGAGTAATGCCTTCGTTTTCAGCTATTTCTGATAAAGACAAATCGTCATTGTAATAATATTCAATAAAGGCTTTCTGTTTCTCTGTTAACATGTCGCCGTAAAAGTCGAGCAATATGTTAATTACTTCGAAATTCTTTGCCACCGAAGAAGCGCCCCCTAATTTCCCCAAATTTGTGTAAAGGTGATTTCTTTACACTTGCATATTATAATTATAGACCACATATAAGTCAAGCAAAAAATGCGTAGTTATAAGAAAAATTTGCAAATTTTACAACCCCGATTAGACCCAATCACAAGATATTGTGTAAAGCGCCAAACGTTTACACAATTCACCTTTGACCTTGCGAATTTTATAATATATAATTAATTACATTAAACTTAGTGTGGAGGTGGTCAAAATGCTTATCGAAACTGATGGAATTGTCATCAATGAGTTAAGTGTTGGAGAAACTGACCGCCTTATCACAGTACTCACATCAAAATATGGTCTCATCCGTGCATTTGTAAACGGTGCCAAGACCATAAAAAACAAAAATCTCGCCAGCACTACCCTACTGGCGTATTCTGATTTTGTTTTTTATAAGGGCGCGGATGCGTACACTGTCAATTCCGCCACCGAAAAAGAGGTCTTTTTCGGACTGCGCGACAACATTGACAACCTGAGCATCGCGCTGTACCTCGCCGAACTCTTCGGCGAACTCGCACCAGAGACAGCTGAGTGCGAGGACCTGCTAAAACTTTTGCTAAACTCTATCTACCTTCTATCAAAGGGTAAGGTTAATGCACATCAGGTGAAATCAGTTGCCGAGCTGCGCGGTGTCGCAATGTCTGGATATGCGCC
>JAUNQL010000042.1:0-3299 GCA_030536195.1 Clostridia bacterium
ACCGGAACTTTTGAAGCGTTTCTGTGAGGGCGCTGGTATCGCATTTTCAATGTCGGAGGAGTTTGACTTTGAAGGTGAGGTAATCTCATCAAGCCGTATCCGCGCATGCATTGAAAATGGTGAGATTGAGAAAGCAAACCAGATGCTTGGTCACCCATACACGTTTAAGTTGCCAGTTGTTGATGGCGCCAAGCGTGGTCGCCACATAGGCGCGCCAACAATCAATCAAAAACTTGAGGATGGACTTATCGTTCCAAAGTATGGTGTATACATGTCCAAGACAGTTGTTGATGGAATGAAGTTCCTCTCCATCACCAACATAGGCATCAGACCAACAATACATGACGACGACGTCCCATCCATCGAGACATTCATCCTCGATTTCGATGGCGACCTCTATGGTAAGTATGTTGAAGTATCCCTACTTCATTTCCTAAGGCCCGAGATTAAATTTGATTCTCTTGTTCAGCTTGAGACTCAGATTAAGGCCGATGAGAAGAAGGTTCGAGAGATTGCTGAATCTGTGAAAAACAGAAAGAGGTAAAATATATATTAATTAAAAAGAAAAACCTTTACTTTTAGAAAAAAGTGTGATAATATAAGCAAGCCTTTTTCTTGGAGTACGGCGTATGCAGTATCACTGATCACCGTTACCGTACCCTAGGATTTTGGATAAATATTTTAAATGTGGTGAAAATAATGACACAGGCTGAAAAGCAGGCTATCATGGCCGAGTATGCTACTCACGAAGGCGACACTGGTTCTCCAGAGGTTCAGATCGCAGTTCTTACAAAGAGAATTAACGACCTTAACGCACATCTTAAGGAGCATCCACATGACTACCACTCAAACAGAGGTCTTCTCAAGATGGTAGGTCATAGACGTAACCTTCTCGCATACCTTCAGAAGAACGATATTGAGCGTTACCGTTCAATCGTTTCAAGACTTGGTCTTAGAAAGTAAGACGCTAGGGCAGATGACGCTTTTGTCATCTGCCTTAAATTGCTTTTTAAGGGGTTAAAAACGGGAGGGTACCCACAAGGGCTTTAGCGGTAAATTAAGGACCTGAAACTCAGATTTTTAATTTATTGCTGAAACCTTGGTACCTCCCGAAATAATAAATAGTGAGGTAAAAACTATGTTTGAAAACTACAAGGTTTATGAAACAACTCTTGCAGGCCGCCCACTTCGCCTTGAGACAGGTAAGATGGCTGGTCTTGCAAACGCAGCTGTATTTGCAAACTACGGTGAGACATCTGTACTTTGCACAGTTACAGCATCAGCAAAGCCAAGAGAGGGCGTTGATTTCTTCCCTCTCTCAGTTGACTACGAAGAGAAGATGTATTCAGTAGGTCGTTTCCCTGGCTCATTTCAGAGACGTGAGGGCAAGGCTGCCGACAAGGCAATTCTTGCTTCTCGTTGCATCGACCGCCCAATCCGTCCTCTTTTCCCAAAGGACATGAGAAACGACTGCTCAGTAGTTGCAACAGTTATGTCTGTTGACCCTGACTGCTCACCAGAAATCACCGCAGCAATCGGTGTTTCAACTGCAATCGCTATCTCTGACATCCCATGGGATGGTCCTATCTCATCTGTTGATGTTGGTCTTGTTGACGGTGAAATCGTTATCAACCCAACACTTGAGCAGAGAGCTAAGACAGACCTTAAACTCACAGTATCTTCAACTGCTGACCTCGTTGCAATGATCGAGGCAGGCGGTAACGAGATTCCTGAGGACCAGATGTTTGATTGCATCATGGCAGGTCATGAGGTAAACAAGGAAGTTGTTAAGTTCATCAACAGCATCGTTGCTGAAATTGGCAAGCCAAAGTTTGAGTTTGAGTCAAATGACCCAGATCCAGCAATCCTTGACGAAATCGAAGCATTCTGCGTAAAGGATGTAGAAGCAGCTCTTGATACAGACGACAAGAATGTTCGTGACGAGAGACTCCTTCCAATCTATGACGCAGTTCATGAGAAGTACGATGAGCTCTTCCCAGAAGAGGAAGGCAAGATCGACGAGATTATGTATCTCATCCAGAAGCACGTTGTAAGACGTTGGCTCAAGGAAGAGAAGAAGCGTGTTGACGGTCGTGGCATCGACGAGATTCGTCCACTTAATGCTCAGGTAGACCTCCTCCCACGTGTTCACGGTTCAGGTATGTTCACACGTGGCCAGACACAGGTACTCTCTATCGCAACACTCGCTCCAATGTCAGACGCTCAGAAGCTTGACGGTCTTGATGAGGAGACAGAGAAGAGATACATCCATCACTACAACTTCCCATCATACTCAGTAGGTGAGACTAAGCCATCACGTGGCCCTGGCCGTCGTGAAATCGGTCACGGTGCTCTCGCTGAGCGTGCACTTGTTCCAGTAATTCCTTCAGTTGAGGAATTCCCATATGCTATCCGTGTAGTATCAGAAGTACTTTCATCAAACGGTTCAACATCACAGGGCTCTATCTGTGGTTCAACACTTGCACTTATGGCTGCTGGTGTTCCAATCAAGGCTCCTGTTGCTGGTATCTCTTGTGGTCTTATCACAGGTGATGAGGGCGTTTATGGTGACTTCATGACTATGGTTGATATCCAGGGTCTTGAGGACTTCTATGGCGACATGGACTTTAAAGTAGCTGGTACTCACAAGGGTATCACAGCTATCCAGATGGACCTCAAGGTTCATGGTCTTACACCAGAGATTATCAAGGAAGCTTTTGAGAAGACTCGCAAGGCTCGTCTCTACATCCTTGACGATATTATGCTCAAGTGTATCCCAGAGGTACGCCCACAGCTTTCTAAGTATGCTCCAAAGATGCTCACAACAACAATCAACCCAGAGAAGATTGGTGACGTTATCGGTAAGCAGGGCAAGGTTATCCAGAAGATCTGCGCTGAGTGCAACTGTAAAGTTGACGTTAACGATGAGGGTCAGGTATTCGTATCTGCTCTTGATTATGACGATGCACAGCGTGCAATCTTCATGGTAGAGACAATTGCTAACGACCCAGAGGTTGGTGCAATCTATAAGGGCGTTGTAACAAGACTTATGAACTTCGGTGCATTCGTTGAAATCGCTCCTGGTAAAGAGGGTCTTGTACACATCAGCCGTCTCGATGTTAAGCGCACAGAGAAGGTTGAGGATGTTGTAACTGTTGGCGATGAGATCATCGTTAAGGTTATTGAGATTGATGATCAGGGCAGAATTAATCTCTCTCGCCGTGATGCATTAATCGAGGTAGAGGGTGCAGTTCCAGAGAACGATATCTCTGACGAAGTACCTGCAAAGAAGAACAACA
>JAUNQL010000042.1:3309-8073 GCA_030536195.1 Clostridia bacterium
CGTCGCGGAAACAGAAGATAAACTAGTTTTTTAGGAGGTCATCTTATGAGTACTCCAAAACAAAACAAGAAATGGGCAAAGCCACTTGGTTTGCTTGTAATCCTCCTTGCTATCGTTGGTATTGTATTTATCATCATTACCATCGTTCATAGCATCACGGACAAGAGCGCTGCCAAAAAGGAAGCAACAATGCTCAAGTATCAGTCAATGCTTGCTCCTGTTGTAATGAATGACATCGATGATTTCGATGACATTACAAAGGCAAACATGTCACAGCTTATTGAGGCGTCCGTTTGGAGCATCATCAAGAGTGACGTAGCAACTGATGAGTACGAGACAGAAGAGGGCATGATTCTCTTCCCAGCTGACAAGGTTGAGGTAGAGTACACCAAACTCTTTGGTTCAGAGCGTGCTATCGAGCATCAGACAGTTACATCAATCGGTTTTGAGTTCCAGTACGATGGTGACCGTGGAGTTTACAAAGCTCCTATCACTGGTGTTGATCCAACATACACACCAAAGGTTCTCGACATGACAGAAAAGAGCAATACAATCATCTTGACTGTTGCATACCTTTCAGGTACAGGTTGGACACAGGCTGACAATGGCGACATGGTCGCTCCAACTCCTAGCAAGTATGTAAGAGTAACTCTCCGTCAAAAGGATAAGGCTACTTACATCAGTGCTATCCAGCCAACTAGTGCCCCAGAAACAATGAGTAAATAAAAAGAGGCATCTTGAAATATTTTCAAGATGCCATTTTATTATAGGTGTAAATTATGGACGCAAAGCTTGAAAAAATCCTGACAAAAGTACAGAAGCCAGGACGCTACACAGGCGGTGAACTGAATAGTGTAGTCAAGGATGCAGATGGCGTAGATATCCGCTTTGCATTCTGCTTCCCTGACACATATGAGATAGGTATGTCACACCTCGGTCTTAAAATTCTCTATTCGCTTATCAACGATAGAGAGGACGCTTGGTGTGAGCGATTCTTTGCGCCTGATGTCGATATGGAGGAGCAACTTAGAGAAAACAAGTTGCCACTTTTCTCAATTGAGTCAAAGTCACCACTTACCGACTTTGACGTTATCGGTTTTACACTTCAGTATGAACTTTCATTTTCAACAATACTTAACATGCTCGACCTTGGTGGCGTGCCAGTCCTCGCAAGTGACAGGCACGACCTTAAAAACCTCGTCATAGCAGGAGGCCCATGTGCATCAAATGCTGAGCCGCTTTGCGACTTTATTGACGTCTTTCAGCTCGGCGATGGTGAGGAACTTATGAATGAGTTTTTAGACCTCTATCGCGACGCCAAGGGACGTGGCATGAGCAAAGCGGATTTCCTCAAAGAGGCAGCAAAAATTGATGGCATATATGTGCCAAGCCTTTATGACGTAACATATAACGATGACGGCACAATTAATGCCGTTACACCATTGGATGGCGCACCAGCGGTCGTTCACAAGCGTGTTGTGAAGGACCTTGATGCCGCGCCATTCCCAGATAAGTTCATTGTGCCGTTTATTGAAATCGTGCACGATAGGGTGAGTGCAGAGATATTTAGAGGATGCATCCGTGGATGCCGTTTCTGCCAAGCTGGATTTATCTATCGACCAATCAGAGAAAAATCTGCCTATACAATTAATGAACAGGCTAAAGATTTAATTAAGAATACTGGCTATGATGAAATTAGCCTCGTTTCTCTCTCAACCAGTGATTACACTGAAATACAGCCACTTCTAAATGACATGATTGACTGGACTCAGGAGAGAAATGTCAACATCAGCCTTCCAAGCCTTAGAGTTGACAACTTCTCAGACGAGCTCGTCGAGAAGATGAAACTCATCAGGAAGAGCGGACTGACCTTCGCTCCAGAGGCTGGTTCACAGCGCCTTCGTGATGCAATCAATAAAAACATTACAGAGGAAGAGATAATGAATACAGTCAGCCTTGCCTTTAAGGGCGGTTGGACAACTGTTAAACTCTATTTCATGCTCGGCCTTCCAACTGAGACTATGGAGGACGTGGAGGAAATCATAGCCCTCTCACGTCGCATAGTAACAGAGTACTATCACACAGAGGACAGGCCTCGCGGCAAGGCGCTCAGCATCAATATCAGCGCTTCCTCATTCGTTCCAAAGCCTCACACTCCTTTCCAGTGGGAGCCACAGGATACGAGAGAGGTATTAACTAAGAAGCGTGATTACCTCTACGATGAGACCAAGGTGCCAAAGTCACATATCCACCTCTCTGCTCACAAGATAAATACAATCTTCCTTGAGGCAGTGTTTGCAAGAGGCGACAGGCGACTTGGTGCAGTGCTGTATGAAGCATGGAAGAACGGTTGTAACCTTGACTCATGGGATGAGCATTTCAAGTTTGAGACTTGGATGGAAGCATTTGAAAAGTGTGGACTTGACCCAGAGTGGTACGCAAACCGTCGTAGGGATTACGATGAAATCCTTCCTTGGGATCATCTTGACTATGGTATCACCAAGGAGTTCTTAATCAGAGAAAACGAAAAAGCTAAGAACAGCGAGACAACGTCTCACTGTAGAATAAAGTGCGCGGCTTGTGGCGCATCAGCCTTGAATGGAGGTGAGTGCGGTGCAAAGTGCTAGAATATTCTTTGAAAAGAGCGGGGATGCTAAATTCATCTCCCACCTCGATTTGATGCGATGCTTTTCGCGCGCACTGATACGTGCCGACATTCCTCTCTGGTACACCGAAGGGTTTAATCCAAGGCCGTACATGAACTTTGCAATGCCACTTTCCCTTGGTATGGAGGGCATGGCAGAGATTCTTGATATCAGAGTAAGTGATGACAATTTAAAATTTGAGGATATCAAGACAAGATTGTCAAAGACTATGCCGCCTGATATCAAAATTATTGATGTTAAGGAACCAGTTAAGAAGGCGCAACTTGTTGCGTTCTCAAGATACAAAATTGAGATAGCACAGGAAAAAGTACCTAGCGATAGGCTTTGTGGACTTATCAAAGAGACGCTTGAAGACGAGAATCTCACGATTTCTAAGGTCGGAAAGCAGGGAAAGCGCAAGGTTGTAAAGGAAATTGCCTTGACAGGCCACATAAAAGATGTAAAAATCTGGTCCGATAACGGTAATATTGTGACAGTTTTGGTTACACTTCCATCCAACCCAACCTTTGGCGTGAACCCAAGTATCCTCATAACTAGGGTGCTTGAGCTGATTGATGTTGATCCGATTTTTGTCCATATTACAAGAAAGTATATGCTTGATGAAAATCTTGATAAGTTTGAGTAAATTATTTATAATCATTAAGTAATTTAATTTTGTTGGTGATAATTATGTCAAAGAAAAAGGATAAGTACACTCCAGACGTCCTACTCGTTGGTGCATTAGGACTCTTCGGTAGTGCTGCTTTTCAGAGAATATTAATTCAACCAAAAACTGAAATTAAGGTAAATGACAAAATCAAAATCCCAGTTATGGGTGTTTTGCCATTTTCACAGCAGTATCTTGCAAACATCACAAAGAAGGCTTTAAATGATGTCCTTCCAATTACAATGAACGTTGCTGTAAACACTCTTGAGAAGCTCCGCGTACGTGAGCAGTTTAAGAAGGGTGTGCTTTGGTTTGTCTATGACTTTATGGGCAAGTACTCATTCAATACAGTACTTTCAGCTGTGCTGAGAAAGTTCAACATCGTTGATAAGGAGAAGTACAAGGATGTACTTCGTGAAGTAATTCAAAAGATTATCACTGAAAAGGCAGACCGTGATGCTTTAATCCAGACTGCAACAAGCGAAATTGTTCGTATCATGCGCCTCGTAACAGAGGGCACTGTTGCATCAATGATTTTTAACGATCGTTTTGCTGAGGCAGCTTCAACTACAATTGCAGCTGCAATTGATAGATTCCTTGATAATGATGCTGCTGGTCGTCTTACCGATTACCTTTTGAAGTTTGTAAGTCAGCTTGAGGATATCACTTTGCCAAACCTCATGACTAATGTTTTTGGTATTGATAGAGTTGCACTTTCAAACCTTATTGATACAGCTTATGATGCTGTACTTGGCGAGCGCACAATTGATATAGTTCGTGACATGCGTGCAGGAGATGTGGCTTATGATCTCATCACAAGCATAAACTACGACGAACTTTATGACTATATGTCTAACACAATGAACACTGACCTCTTGAAGCTCAATGTTTCAGGTGCTATGACAGCTATGAGTTTCTATGCTGGCGCTAAGAAGATGGCCAAGAAGCACTACGCTAGAAAAGATAAGGCAGATGCTTTTAAGGGCAACGTTAAAAGTGTCCTTGGTAGAAAGAAGAAAGTAGCAGAGGAAACAGACGCATGAGGATGAGACGTAAGAAGAACCTCGATGGACGTATTGATGCCTGCGAGGGATATCTTTTAACTCTTGTATCAGAGGATAAGAACTTTGAGACAGCAGTTGAGAACAAGGATTACCTTGATTTTCAAGAACTCTTTGGAAATGATAATCCAGTCTACCTCGAGATAGGCTGTGGTAAGGGCCAGTTTGCTTGCGAAATTGCGAGGCAAAACCCTGACAAGAACTATCTCGCTGTTGAGAAGGTTGGCAACGTAATCGTTGCAGCAGCGGAGCACGCACAGCGTGACGAGATTCCAAACGTCAGATTTGTAAAGTGTGCTGCGGAGTACCTTCCTTGCTTTATTGAGGACAACTCAATTGAAGGCATCTACTTAAACTTCTCTTGTCCTTTCCCAAAGAAGGCGTATACAAC
>JAUNQL010000043.1 GCA_030536195.1 Clostridia bacterium
AATGAACAAATCAGTAAACTTTGACTCGCCCTTTTGAAGGTCGATATTGTACTGACAATAACATGCTCTTGTTGGACCACCGAGAATAAATGTTGCAATACCCCAGATAGCAGCGATTGTTGTAAACACTGCAATAATACCGAGAACGAAAGGTGGAAGATTTGTAACCTCTGTGATTTGATCAAGAGAAATATCTACACCAAACTTGTCACCAATTTTCTCTGCAGTACCCATCAACTTATCAAGGTCAACATCAGCTGAAAGTGTTGTTGTATCAACAGAGATACCACCAAGTAAAGCAGCTACAAGTGCAGTTAAAACCGCTTCGCCCCAGTGACCGGATAACTTTTCACGAGCTATTGCTCGATACTCTTTTGCTTTCATATTTATCCTCCTTATCTGAGCTGGTCTAGCGTCAACTCATAGCTTGGGAGAAATTCCTTGAGGAATATCTCCGCAGCTTCACAATTCAACTTGTGAAGCGATGCCTCAGTTGCCTCTAGTGCCTTATCAAATTCCTTGTTTCCTGCCTTGCGCTCCTCAATGCACTTTATAAGTGCACTGATTTTATCGGCAGCCTTGTTCAGTTTCCAGAGTTCTTCGTCCTCTTTTGCAGGCAAAAGAAGATCCTTGTACTCTGGGCGCAAGTCCTCTGGAAGCATCTCAAGCAACTTGCCAGTCGCTGCTTCCTCGACCTTTTTATACGCACCAGTGATCTCTGGACTGTAGTATTTTACAGGAGTTGGCATGTCCCCTGTAAGTATTTCCGATGTGTCATGAAAAAGACCAATCAAAGCGACTTTCTCCGCATCGTAATTCGTGCCAAGTCGCTTGTTGCTGATAACCGCAAGTGCGTGCGCAATTACAGCAACTTCATACGAATGCTGAGTCAATGACTCCTCTTCGGTATTCCTCATGAGAGCCCATCGGTCGATGTATTTCATTCTTGAAATGAATGCATAAAAATCGTTCGACAAAATAAAACCCTCCTAGGGGAAATAAAGCCCGCTTGGAATCCAAGCGGGCTTAGCCGTCTATTAATTATTTCTTTGCCTTCTTTGGCTTGCTAGCTTTTGACATCTTCTTGCCAGCTCTGTCGTACTGAGCAGCTCTACCTGTATAGAGAATAACAATTGCAAGCACAGCGAACAACATGCAAACAGCCATAAGGATGATTGCGATGAGAGCGATGATTCCTATTCCGAGTGTTGTAAACATATATTTATTCCCCTTTATTAATTTACAATGGTATTTTTGTAAAGGGATTTGAAATGGTTTATGAACAGAATATGAACAAACCACATATTATTGTAATTTTTTTATATATTTATATCAGTATAGTTACATTTCTTGACTTTATATCTTAATTTGCTACAATTTTCTTTAGTATTCTACATGACTGGAGGTGGAATTTTGAACACTAATTTCATAGTTGAATTTGGGCGCTGGGTTTTGCCTATAATTGCGTTCTATGTCATCTTTGGATGTGGCATTTCTCTTGTTCGAGGTAACAAGAAAACTGGCACAATTGGATATCTCATAAATTCCGCCAATGGTGATCAGATTCCACTTGTTGGATACGAAACAGCAATCGGCCGCAGTAATGCTTGTGACATAACACTTGCATACACAACCGTCTCTCGTTTCCACGCAGTAATTACCAAGCGCAGCGGCCGCTGGCTCGTCTTTGACACGCATTCCAAAACGGGTACGTTCGTAAATGGAGAGCGTGCCGATGCCATCACCCTTCATCCATTGGAAGTCAAGAGCGGCGACACCGTCGTTTTCGGTAATGCAATATTCACTTTCTATGACTACGACGATGTTCAACGTGCCAAGGAAGGCATTGAAGTTCCAGTGGAGGACAATCCAGCTCTATTTGAAGCGGACAGCAAGTTCTACACCGGTGAAATCATTCTTCCTGACCACCTAAAAAACGGTTGCTCAATCAAGAACTGTATCTCTGGTGAGGACTTCAATATAGACGGCGTCGCACAAGTCCTAATAGGACGTAGTGATGAGGCTAACATCCAAATTAACTCCCCGTCAGTTTCTCGCTCACACGCACTCATTTCCCGCTCCGACACCGGTTGGATAATTGAGGATTTAGAGTCAATTGCGGGCACACTTTTAAATGGTGAGGAACTCACCGAATGTCGTGAACTTAAGGATGGCGACATCATAGAAATTTGCGGTTACACACTGAGGTTTTCTCAAAATTCTTAAAGGAGGATAAGCCTTGAACGGACCTAGATGGTTTCCTACAATGCTCCTGATTTCAATCTTTCAGGTCATAACCTTCTATCAAGTCATTGTTGCAAAAGATGGCACTGTTAACACAGCTGTTGCTGTTGTGTTTGTTATCTTCACTGCAATTGAATGGCTTTGGGCCGTTATATCCACAATCATCCTTAGCAAGTCCTCCCTGGCACTTGAGTGCATCGCATTTTTTCTTACAGGAATAAGCCTTGTAATAACAGCTACAAGCGGCACAGGTCTTTTGATTAAGCAATTTGCAGCATTTGTTATTGGCTTTGGTTGCTACATTGGTCTCCTCTACATCGTTCAAAATGTTGAGCGTGCGGAAAAATTCCGTAAGCCAATGGCGATTGCATCAATTGCTCTACTCGTAATAACGTTGATACTTGCTAAAAATATCAACGGTGCCTATAACTGGCTTGTTATAGGCGGTATCTCAATTCAGACATCTGAGCTTGTTAAGGTGGCTTTCATCTTTGTAGGTGCTGCCACACTTGAAAAGCTTCAATCTAGCCGTAGCCTTACTCAGTACGTAATTTTTGCCGTTATCTGTATCGGTTTACTCTTCCTCATGCGCGATCTCGGTACAGCTTTGATATTCTTCTTTACATTCGTAGTTCTCGCATTCATGCGCTCTGGCGACGTGCGTACAATCCTCTTCCTCATCCTTGGCGCTGCAATGCTCGCCGGACTTATTGTACTTATGCGTTCGGACTACATCATGAGACGTTTTGCAACATATCGTCATGTTTGGGAATTTGCCGATGGCAAGGGCTACCAACAGACGAGAGTTTTGACATATTCTGTAAGTGGCGGCTTCCTAGGCCTTGGCATAGGCAATGGCCACTTACGTGATATCTTTGCCGCAACAGAGGACTTGGTGTTCGGCGTCCTCTGCGAGGAATGGGGCATGCTCATCGCATTCCTCGTTGCTTGGGCATTTATCTTTATCTTCATCCACAGTATTCGCTGCGCCAAGGGTGCGCGCAGCGCCTTTTACTCAATCTCAAGTTGCGCTGCCGGCGGACTTCTTCTCTTCCAGGCAGCACTCAATATCTTCGGCGTCACCGACTTCTTACCATTGACCGGCGTTACACTGCCGTTCATAAGTCGTGGCGGATCCAGTACGATTTCGTGCTGGGCGCTCCTCGCCTTTATCAAGGCCGCCGACAACAGAACATGGGCGGGAGGTAAGCGATGAATAGGATATTTAAACGTTCTTACATAATGTACGTCTTCGCCTTTGCCTTCCTTATCGGACTGATGATTCTCTTCTTTACAATGGAAGTAAACTCAGGCAAGTGGGTAGTTAAGGACTACAACAAGCACCTCTATTCGGAAGGCGAACTCTTAACTGCCGGTAAGATTACAGACCGCATGGGTACAGTCCTTGCCGAAACAGTAGACGGCGAGCGTAAGTTCAACGATGATCAAAAAGTACGTGAGGCAACGCTCCACGTAGTAGGTGACACAGCCGGCTTCATTGCAACCGGTGTTCACTCATCAATGAAATCTGACCTTACTGGATACAGCATGATAAACGGTGTATACAACCTAAAGAAAAACGGCACCGGTAATGACATCCAGCTTTCAATCGATTCTCGCCTCTGCGTTGCTGCAATGGAGGCACTTGGTAACTATCAAGGCACCATCGGTGTATACAACTACAAAACTGGCGAGATACTCTGTGCTGTTTCCCTTCCAACTTATGATGTCTACAACAAGCCAAAGGATATTGCAACTGACACAACAGATAAGTACGAGGGAATATATATGAACCGCTACTTCAGCGGCCTCTATACTCCAGGCTCAACTTTCAAGATTGTCACAGCTTGCTGTGCCCTTGAAAACATGACTGACATCAACAATCGTACTTTTACCTGTAACGGTGCGTGGGTAAACGCAGTAGGTAACAAGGTTACCTGCAACGGCGTCCACGGCACACTCAACTTTGAACAGGCTCTTCAGCATTCCTGCAACACAGCATTTGCAAGCCTTGCTGCCGAACTCGGCAACGATGCAATGCAAAAAACCGCTGAGGAATGTGGCTTCAATCGCACGTTCAAAGTTGACAACATCACCTTGGCAAAGAGCCGATATGATGTTACAAAAGCGTATGATATTGACAGGGCTTGGTCAGGCATTGGTCAGTACACAACACTCATCAATCCTTGTCATGCGACTATGATGGTTGGTGCAATTGCCAACCGTACAGGCTACACTCCACAAGCAACTCTCATCAAAAATGCCAACACTGGTAACGAGAGTTTCATGGGCTCTGTCCAAGCCAAGAAACTCGACAAGATGCTTCGCTCCAATGTCGAGAACTACTATGGCGACAATCGCTTCCCTAACCTCGTTATGTGTGGCAAGACAGGTACTGCTGAAGTATCAAACGATAAACCACATACGTGGTTCCTCGGCTACTCTCAGCGCTCTGACCTTCCTCTTGCCATCGTCGTTGTCTGCGAGAACAGTGGTGGCTACGGCATTGACCTTGCGATCCCAATCGCAAACAAGGTCATGCAGAAAGCCTACGAACTCTACGTTCTCGCCTATGCCGACCTCGGCAACGAATCAAACTAAAAAACAACCCGCCGAAGGATACCCTCGGCGGGTTTTATTATGCTATTAAATACTAATTGCTACCTTGAATGCTTCCTTTGTACCGGTGTAAATCTTACCTGGTTTCTTAGCATCACCTACAACAGCAACTTTTTTCGCAACCTTTCTTGCGACCTCTTCAAGATCGTTAACAGGCTTAACGCCAAGAGATAATACAACTGCATCCGCAGGAACTGTCTGTTGCTTACCCTTCTTGTCTTCAAGGACTACACTGTCATCCTTAATCTCAACAAGTTTGCTACCCGCAATGAACTTAGTTCCTGCTTCTTCAAGACCAGGAACAACATCGAAGTAATGCTGGCACCAGAGACCAGGAGCAATCTTCTTTGCCATTTCAACAACGGTAAGTTTATTGCCACTCTCCAAAAGAAGTGATGATGTCTCAAGTCCTGTCATACCCGAACCAATGACTGCAACATTCTTACCACTGAGCTTAACACTACCGTTAAGAATATCAGTTGTTGTGCAAACGTGTGGTTTATTAGAACCCTCTATTGGAGGCTTTGCAGACTTACCGCCAGTTGCTATGATAATGCCGTATGGCTTGTAGCTCTTGAGAACTTCTTCAGTTACATTGACACCATATTTGATATCAACACCCGCAATTTTTGCCTGTGTTGTTAAGTCCTCAATAGCCCAATTCATCTTATCCTTATGAGGTGGCATCTTAGCAAGATTTAACTGTCCGCCAGGCTCATTTGCTTTTTCAAGAAGAACTGTTTTATATCCACGACGTGCGCATTCGCGTGCTGCTGTAAGTCCAGCAGGACCCGCTCCTACAACAACAATAGTTCTCTTTTTCTTGCCATCTGGAATATCTGTATACAAAAATTCACGGCAAGCCCTTGGGTTCATTGAGCATTCACATGGCTGACCAGAAGTTGCATTTACCTCAAGTGTTTCAAAGCATGTTACACAACAAATACAACGCTGGATTTCCTTGTCTTTGCCCTCTTTTGCTTTCTTAACCCAATAAGGATCAGCAATAAGCGGACGGCCAAGACCGATGAAATCCTGTGTGCCGTTTTCAAGTAATTTTTCTGCAAACGCAGGCTCACGAATAACACCAACTGCAATAACAGGAATCTTAACCGCATCCTTAATTGCTTTTACAAAAGGTGCACGCCAACCCTGCTCAAAACTCATTGTCTCAATAAGGTGGTTAAGTGTTTCATAAGAAGCACAGGATACATCAATTGCATCTACACCTAATTTCTCAAGCCTCTTTGCCATTTCGACACCGGCATCAATCTTGATGCCTTCGTCTGGCATGCCGAGCGCACTATAAAACTCATCAACTGTAAGTCTAACAATTACAGGATAATCCTTGCCACACTCCTTCTTGATGCCCTCAATGATTTCTGTTAGGAAACGCATACGGTTTTCAAGTGATCCACCATATTCATCTTTTCTTCTATTTACATAAGGAGAAAGGAATTGCTGGATAAGATAACCATGTGCTGCATGAAGTTCAACGCCATCAACGCCAGCCTTCTTACAACGAACTGCACCCTCAATAAACTGCTTTTGAAGCTTATGAATTTCCTTCTTTGTCATAGCGTGTGTTGGCTGATTCTTAACAAAACTTACGCCAAGTCCGCAAGGAACATTTGATGGTGAATAGAGTCCTGGAAGTAAAGACTGTGCCTTAATCATAAATGGTGTATCGAGCATATCAAGATCGAGTTCAACTTTGCTTCCCATTGCAAATGACACCTTCCAAAATGGAGGGAAAACTTTTGAAGCAAACATACCCATTGGCCAAACTGCAGGAATTGCAGCCATACTCTGACGACCAGGGTGATGAAGCTGTACAAATATCTTTGTTCCATGTGAATGGATTTTATCTACTGCCTTTGAAAGTGGCTTAATAACAGCATCCGATGCCACTGATAACTGTCCCGGCGTTGCTACACCATTGCTGTCGTTAACGCGTGTTACCTCTGTGATAATAAGGCCCACTTCGCCTTTGGCTCTCTCTTCAAAGTATGTTGCCCAGCGTTCGCCTGGCATACCCGTTGGCTCAGCAACGCCCACACCCATAGCAGTCATTACTGTCCTGTTCTTAATTTTTACATTGCCAATTTTTCCTGGCTCAAAAAGTTTCTTGTACATTAAAACATCTCCTACTCTGTACAATCCATTTATATGAACACTTAAATTGTACATTCAAAATAAAACATTCGCAAACAAATTATTTGTAAATTCATAATACTCTATACCATAAAAACGAACCTCTTACACTTTGTAAGAGGTTCATTTTTTTATCCATTCACTTTTTGCTTTTCTTGGCTGCCTGCTTTTTCTTTGGAGCGGGCTTTTCTTCAAGTTCAACAAAGGACTGCTCTGCTATTGCCTCTAGGTTTGCAATAATAAAGGCTTGAGCGTTTAGGTTGTAGTAATTCTTTTTTATTGTCATATCCTTATAAGTTGCTTCTTTAGTTTCAATGCCAATTACTTCTCCAGCACTTGTTGCAACTCTCTCATAACGACCTGTATCTTCTGATAAAACTCTCTCTAGCAATCCTTCTTTTTCGAGCCATTCTGCAACTTTAAATGGGGCTATACGTTTTACATCTCTATCTAACACTGCTGAAATCCTATTTGTAATAGAAGTCACAACAACAGGTTCTTCTGACATTCTAATTTTGCTTCTCTGTTCTTCTGTAATAGTAAACGGCTTCTTTATATCGTTCTTTGCCGATACAACGCCGCCATTTTTTATTACTTCATCAAGTATTGAGCTAATAAAACCAAAAGCTCTGCAAAGATACACGTTGTTAAGCACTGTATCCGCTGGCAAATCTTCGCCGCTTATAGGGTCTTCTCCATTTGCCAATCTGTCTACGTAAAGTTTTGATGTATGCATTCTTTCTAAATCTGTCATTGCTTAATCCTCACTTCTCTAAATGATAAAAACTTAATAAAGCATAACCTGCTTCGTTTTGTATAAATGCCGTTCCTTCTTCAGATATTGTTCCTGCAAAGCTAAACGTTGGGGCTATAATCTCTGTTCCGCTCTGATCAATAAAGCCCCATTTACCTTCAACTTTTACAGGCGCCAATCCTTGTGAGAAAGCTTTTGCTTCTTCGTATTTTGGCTCTATCTTTACCTTTCCGTCTTTTACACCAACAAAT
>JAUNQL010000192.1 GCA_030536195.1 Clostridia bacterium
CGTTTATCGGCCGCTCCAATATCCTCAAGGGCAAGCTCGAGGTTGAAGGCGGCAAGGCCTACATCGTGCTCGACTCCGGCTATAAGGCCGAGATCGACACCGTCCGCCCCGAGCAGATGAAGAATCAGGACGTCGTCCTCTCCGTCCGCCCCGAGGAGTTCCTCCTCGACAGGAACGCCACAGAGGGCATCTCCGCCGTCGTTGACGACGCCGTCTTCCTCGGCCTCAACACGCACTACTTCGTCCACCTCTCCACCGGCGAGGAGGTTGAGATCATTCAGGAGTCCTCCATCGAGAACACCATCGCCGCCGGTTCCGAAATCAAGCTCACTCTCAACACCGAGAAGGTCAACCTCTTCACGGCAGACGGCAGCGAAAACATCCTCACGGGTGTCCGCAACGACTGCCCCGCCGACTGATTCGGGAGGAAGCAAAATGGCCAAAAAACGCTTTGACGGATGGCTGGCAGTGTCGATAATCCTCCTGCTGCTGTTTATCGCCATCCTCATCTTCCCGATGTTCGGGATTATCAAGAAGGCAGTCGTCATGCCGGACGGCTCCTTCTCCCTCCAGGAGTTCGAAAAGTTCTTCTCCAACGACTATTATGTCAAGACTATCTACAACTCCTTCAAGATCACCTTCTTCGTCACGGCTCTGACGCTTCTTCTCGGCATCCCCTTCGCCTATTTCTACGCTTTCTATAAGCTCAAGGGCGCGAAGATTCTCTTCGTCGTGAGTATTCTGTGCTGCATGTCGGCCCCCTTCCTCGGCGCTTATTCCTGGATCATGCTCCTCGGCCGCAGCGGCGTCATCACGAAGTTCCTCAAGGCCAACTTCGGCATAGTCCTCCCGAGCATCTACGGTTTCGGCGGCATCGCCCTCTCGCAGACGCTCAAGTTCTTCCCCCTCGTGTTCATCTACATGAACGGCGCCTTCAAGAACATTGACAACACTCTCATGGAAGCCTCCGCGAACATGGGCTGCACGGGCCCCGGCAGGCTCTTCAAGGTCGTCCTTCCCCTCACTATGCCGACGATTCTCGCCGCCGCTCTCATGGTCTTCATGCAGGCCTTTGCAGACTTCGGCACGCCGACGATTCTCAGCGAGGGCTTCAAGACCTTCCCCGTGCTGCTCTATAACGAGTACCTCGGTGAAAACGGCGCGAACTACAACTTCGCCGCAGCGCTGGCGATCATAGCCGTCGTCGTGACGGCGGTGGTCTTCTTCCTTCAGAAGTGGGCCACGAGCCGCTTCAAGTTCTCCATCAACGCCATGCACTCCGTCGTCAAGAAGGAGGCAAAGGGCCTCGGCGGCTTCCTCATGCATCTCTACTGCTATCTGCTGTGCGCCATAGCGATTCTCCCCCAGGCCTACATCATCTATCTCTCCTTCCGCAACTGCAAGGGCTCCATCTTCAAGCCCGGCTACTCCCTCGTGAACTACCAGGCCGCCATGAAGAAGAAGCTCGTCCTCGCCTCCCGCAACACTCTCATCATGGGCGCGCTGGCGCTTGCGATAATCATCATCGTGGCGGTCATCCTGGCCTACCTCGTCGTCCGCCGCTCCAGCACCCTCAACCACTCTCTTGATACGATAGCCATGCTGCCCTACATCATGCCGGGCGCCGTCATCGGTATCGCTCTTCTCATTGCCTACGGTGCAAAGCCCCTCGCTCTCACGGGCACGATGACGATTATGATTCTCTCATTCGCCATCCGCCGTATGCCGTATACTATAAGATCGGCCACGGCGACGCTGATGCAGATCCCGATAAGCATCGAGGAGGCGGCCATCAGCCTCGGCGCCTCCAAGCTCAAGACCTTCATCAAGATTACGATCCCCATGATGTCAAACGGCATTCTCTCCGGCGCGATTCTCTCCTGGGTCGCCATAGTCACGGAGCTCTCCTCTTCCGTCATTCTCTACTCCAACAAGACGACCACT
>JAUNQL010000193.1:0-1193 GCA_030536195.1 Clostridia bacterium
ACGGAGTGGCTTTGCGACAGCCGTACACTCCGGCAGACCGCGGCCCGGTTGGAAGTTTAATTAGAATTTAATATCTTGTGGCTTGCGGTCAAATATCTCGTTTACTCTCTTATAGCACCATGATAGTACTTTCTGGTCGAGGTTGAGGAAATAAACCACAAACAACGCACCTGTTGCAATGCCGAGAATCTTCAAAAGAGCCCCGAACGCTTTGCAAACACCGCATTTCTTTTTCATAATTGCGAACTCCTTTCTTAAAGAGCTTTCGTAAGGTCCGTCCCCCTTTGGGTCATTTTCGGGGGTTTAAGCTCCGTCCCTGAATTACTTAGCCTTCTGGCGAGCGAATTCTGCTGCTCCGAGGGCACCCATCAGCTGTGGATCTGTCTTCAGGTTGATTACTTTGAGTTTGAGTACGTGCTCGATTGCCTGCTTGAGGCCGTCGTTCTTAGCGCATCCGCCTGTCAGTGTGATTGAATCAACTGCGCCTGCTTTCTTAGCCATTACGAAGCATCTCTTAGCTACTGCCATCTGGATTCCTGCAGCGATTTCGTCCATTGGCTTGTTCTCACCTACGAGTGTGATAACCTCGGACTCTGCGAATACTGTGCACTGTGCTGTGATAGGAATTACATTCTTAGCAGTGAGTGAGAGCTTGGAGAACTCAGGGAGAGTCATCTCGAATGATCTAGCCATTGCTTCGTAGAATCTTCCAGTTCCTGCTGCGCATTTGTCGTTCATAGCGAAGTTCTTAACTGTTCCGTCTGTATCTACTGCGATACCCTTAACGTCCTGTCCGCCGATATCGATGATTGCCTTTACTGATGGGTCTGTTACGTGAACGCCCATAGCGTGGCATGAAATCTCAGAAATGTTCTCGTCTGCGAAAGGAACTTTGTTACGTCCGTAACCTGTACCAATCAGGTATGCAAGTTCTTCGGAAGACTTCAGTCCAACTTTGTCCAGAACTTCCTTCATTGCGATCTGAGCTGACTGCTCGGAATTAATCTTGCTCTTAATAGTAGTATCAGCAACCATCTTGCCATCTTCATCAAGAATAACTGCCTTAGTGTAAGTTGAACCTACATCGCATCCACCAAAATATTTCATTTCTTTTCTCCTTTACATACATATTTCATCATCGAAGTCGAGCAGTGTAGGATCAACCGGAGTTGCCTTCATTACTGTCTTCATAT
>JAUNQL010000193.1:1203-1942 GCA_030536195.1 Clostridia bacterium
TCGTTAACTTTGTCTCTCATAGTCTTTCTGGATACTGTTCTAGGATCCATCAGATCATGCTCGATCCAGATCATGTGATAATTCTTATCTCTTGCCTGGTCGTCGAGAATTCCCTGAAGTGTAGCCATGTTCTTGCATGCTACGTTCTGATACATGATGATGAGATCGATTCTCCAGTCTTCAACCTGTCTCCAAAGTTCTTCAACTACGTTGTGGTATCCGCCGTTAGTGTGACGTCTCATTACCATACGCTCGTATAGTCTCGCGAGATCCATCAGAGCCTCTTCCTTATCCTCTGTTTCGAGAGGCTTAGTGAAGTTCAGTGACTCCATCTCTACCAGGATATCTACGCCCCAGCAGTTAGCGAGCCAGTTCGAGAAGTTAGCATAGTAGTGAGCAGGACATGACCATACGATACCTCTATACTTCATTTTGCCTACCCAAGCTTCGTCTCTTCTCTCATAAGCCTGCATCATGATGTCGTTAACTTTCTTAACGTCCTTCATGATACGTGGGTCTGCACCGCCGTCCATCTCGTAATTCCATTTACGGAAGAGCTCGTAAGAAGGTCCGATGATCTGAGGATAATCAGTTTTGTTAACATCCCACTTGTTCAGCTCATAAGCTGTTTCTTCATTGAATCTCTTCATCTGCTTGAAGTAAGCATCCCAGTTCCACTTCTCGCCTGTAATATCTTCTACGAACTTGATGCAACCCTTGATGTCTTCAACAGCATCTG
>JAUNQL010000194.1 GCA_030536195.1 Clostridia bacterium
TGATGATTCTGGCAGTACAAGTTCCTTTCATCCCGAAAATGAATGAATTGTATCAGGAGCTTGACACAAACCGCGAGCAAGGACTGAAACTGTTGAATCTCCTTGAACAGGCAAAAATGATTTCAATGCTGAAGACCCCGGCAAAAGCACTGAAAAACATATCTGCCCCTGAGAAACTTTACTTGGACAACACCAATATGATGTATGCATTGTCCAGCCACGTCGAAATCGGCACGGTCAGAGAAACTTTTTTCATGAAGCAACTATCCCTTTCACACGGAGTTTCTCTTCCGGCCAAAGGGGATTTCAAGATAGATCAAAAGTATCTTTTCGAGGTTGGAGGAAGAAAGAAGTCATTTGATCAGATAAAAGACGAAAAAGACAGTTATCTTGCCATCGACTCGATTGAGATTGGAAATGGGAACAAGATTCCCCTCTGGCTTTTCGGTTTCTTGAACTAAGTGTAAACCGTAAACGAAAATGGTCATCATCCTGATTTACAATAGGATATCTATTCCCTTTCGGAAGCGGAAGAAACGGTTCATAGCGGCACCGGAAGGATTGGACGTATAAGAATGCGGACGATGAGCCTGTTCGAATCTGGAGAATCATCTGGAACTGTCAGCATTGAGGATCTGTTCAACAGTGGGAAGATCAAGCCCCAACGGAATGCTTTGTCAATAGATGACATAGCATTCTGGCATGCCGGGGTGGCTGGCCAGCTGCAACTATGATGGAAAGCGAGATAGCGCTGGATCAGGCATTCGATTATTACGATTCCGTTTGTGACTATGACATCAACAGAGTTGATGGAGTGAAACGCGATTCTCAAAGGGCGCGCAAGCTTCTCAGGTCATTCGCCAGGAATATCGCGGCGCAGGTGTCCTATGTCACATACAAAGCAGATATGGCAAGCAACGATTCCGACACTTTAGATGAAGACACTGTAGCAGATTATTTCAAAGCCCTGAAGAAATTGTTTGTCATTGAAGATCTGGAGGCTTGGTATCCGAACTTGAGAAGCAAGGCGGCGATCCGCACCAGCAACACCAGGCATCTGGTTGATCCAAGCATTGCCACTGCTGCTCTGGGCATAGGCACTAAGGATCTGATAAATGATCTGGAGACCTTCGGATTGATATTTGAGGACATGGCCGTACGGGACCTGCGGGTGTATGCGGAAGTTTTGTCCGGAAGACTATACCATTACCGGGATAATACAGGATTGGAATGCGATGCCGTGCTTCACAAAAGGAATGGTACTTACGGCCTCATTGAGGTCAAACTGGGAGGAGAAAGGAAGATAAAGGAAGGTGTTGAAAGCCTTATGGCATTGGCGGATAAGATTGATATGACCAAGATGTCAAAGCCGTCATTCTTGATGGCGCTGACAGCAGTGGGTGATTACGCATATACCCGGCCTGATGGAATCCACGTGGTTCCCATTGGATGTTTGAAGAATTAGCGCGATTCGGCTATTGCTTCCTACCGAATCCTCGTCTCAGTACATCTTGGTATTTCGCTACCATAGAAAGCCATAGCGAAGAAGTCTGCCGCATTCATTGGAAAGGACAGGCAAAAAGCCTACATTTGCTCTATAAGCACATAACCGGGCTTTCACCCACATCTTCCATACTATGAGACCAACACGTCTAAGCACCATCCTTTGGGGTTGCATGGCACTGCTATCAGCTTCCTGCCAACAGATTCCCACAGACAGCATGCTGATTGTCGGCACCTATACGGACACCTCCAGTCAGGGCATTTACGCTTTCAGCTACGACCAGAAGACCTATAAGAGCGAATTGCTCAACACCATCTACGATGAGAATCCGTCATTTTTGAACATCGACTTCAAAACAGGCCAGATGCTGAGCGTCAAGGAGAACGGCGCCAAGACCGCCGCTTTGATGTCCTACAAGCTGGACACAAA
>JAUNQL010000044.1 GCA_030536195.1 Clostridia bacterium
TTGTAGATTGATGCACGCATGCCACCAACACTGCGGTGACCCTTGATGTTGATGAGGCCGTTTTCTGTGCACGCCTTGATGAACTCAGCGTTGAGTTCGTCGCTGTCTGTTACAAATGGAACGTTCATGAGTGAACGGTCCTTTGGCACTACTGTGCCACGGAACATCTTGGACTCATCAAGGAAGTCGTAAAGAAGCTTAGCCTTAGCTTCGTTACGCTGCTTCATCTTCTCGAGTCCGCCAAGCTTCTTGATCCACTCAAGAACGAGCTTGCAGATATAGATGTTGTAGCATGGTGGGGTATTGTAAAGTGAGTCATTCTCAGCCATGAGCGCGTAATCAAGCATTGATGGAGTGATGTCGCGTGCGTTGCCGAGCAGGTCCTCACGGATGATACAAATTGTAAGACCAGCTGGTGCAACATTTTTTTGAGCACCGCCGTAGAGCATACCGAACTTTGTTACATCAAGTGGTTCTGAGAGGAAGCATGATGATATGTCGGCAATAAGTGGAACGTCACCACAGTCAGGCAACTCTCTGATGATGTTGCCGTGAACTGTTTCGTTCATACAAATATATACATAGTCAGCATCAGGACGAAGTTCTGACTTTGGTACGTCTGGTACACAGCTGAAGTTCTGCTCCTTAGAAGATGCAACGACCTTAACGTCGCCGTACTTCTGAGCCTCCTTCATGGCCTTGTTAGACCACTGGCCAGATACGACGTAGTCAGCCTTGCCTGAACCGTTCATGAAGTTCATTGGAATAGCAGCAAACTGTGTTGATGCACCGCCCTGAAGGAAGAGTACCTTGTAGTTGTCAGGGATGTTCATGAGTTCACGAAGTAGAGACTCTGCACCTTTAATGATTGCATCGTATTCCTTGCTTCTGTGAGACATCTCCATAACAGACTCGCCAGTGCCCTCATAGTCGAGCATCTCGTCTGCTGCGCGATTAAGTACTGACTCAGGGAGCATAGATGGGCCCGCTGAGAAGTTATAAACTCTTGCCATAATAAGACCTCCGGCGCCTTGCGCCAATGAAAATTACAAGGGCTATTATAGGACTATATAATTATAAAGTCAATACGATTGGCATAAATTTAACAATCTTTTTTAAAAATCTAAAGCACAGGTAGCCAAACTTGTGCTATTTTTTAACAATCTCTTCGAAAAGCCCACAAGGAAGGGGTGTATGGGCACTGCGCAAGATTGGCGTTTGGGAAGATCGTCCTTAGCAGATTACGTGTTATGTTTTACAATCTCTGAGCTGGACTTTGACGCCATATCTAAGTAGTGCCCATACACCCCTGACTTTATCAAACATATTTCTAGGCAAAACAAAACCCTCCTGGTTTCCCAGGAGGGTATATTGTTGAATGAATTGTGATTAGGCTTTTCCGCCAAGAGTGATATTCTCAAGGCACTTCTTAGGACAAGCTTCAGCACACTTACCGCAACCTGTGCACTTATCGTAGTCAACGATAGCATGGTTGTTTTCAACTTTGATTGCGTCAAACTCACAAGTCTTAACGCACTTCATGCAGCCGATACAACCGATTGTGCACTGCTTGCTTGTAAGGTTACCCTTATCCTTGTTCTTGCAGAAGTTAACTGACTTAGTCTCATAGAGAGGAACAAGGTCAATGATACCCTTAGGGCAAGTTTTGATACAAACCTTACATGCTTTACAAGCAAGAGGGTTAACGCGTGCTACGCCGTCGCAAATCTTGATAGCGTCATAAGGGCAAGCCTTAACGCAGTCACCAAGTCCAAGACAACCATAGTTACAAGCCTTAGGACCACCGTAGAGCTGAGAAGCTGTTTTACAGCTTAAGTCGCCGTGGTAGTTCATAGCGCTGTCGCACTTGTCAGGTGTACCCTTACACATAACAACAGCAGCCATTGGCTTCATTTCGCCAGCAGCGAGACCCATGATCTCTGCTACTGCAGCTGCGCAGTCAGGACCACCTGGTGCGCAAAGTGTGCAGTCTGTGCACTCACCCTTTGAAAGAGCACCAGCATAGCCTGCGCATCCTGAGTAACCGCAAGCACCACAGTTAGCGCCAGCGAGTACTTCCTGAATTGCTTCCGCTTTCTCATCAACTGGAACTGCCATTACGATTGAAGCAATAGCAAGGATGAGACCGAGCACAAGACCGACAACGGAAACAATGATTACAGCCAAAATAATTGGATTCATTTAATTTCCCTACCTTTCTTATGCACCGAAGATACCATCAACAAGACCTGTGAATCCGAGGAAAGAACAAGCTGTGATAGCAGCGGCAACGAGTGTGATTGGAAGACCTTCCCAGAACTTAGGGTATTCATTGCCTTCGAGTCTCTCACGTACGCCAGAGAACATGATCATAGCTACCATGAAGCCAAGACCGCCACCAAGAGCGTTTACCATTGACTGCCAGAAGTCATAACCATTCTGAACGTTGAGCTGTACAACACCAAGTACTGCACAGTTTGTTGTGATAAGTGGAAGGTATACACCAAGTGCCTGATAGAGGCTTGGGATGTACTTCTTAAGAACGATCTCTACGAACTGAACAAGGCCAGCGATAACGAGAATCTGAACGATTGTCTGAAGGTAAGCCATGTCCTTTGCTTCGAGGAGTCTGTTGAGTGGGAATGTTGCAGCTGTTGCAAGCAACATTACGAAGATAACTGCTGCTGACATACCAATAGCAGTATTTGTTTTCTTAGATACACCAAGGAAAGGACAAATACCAAGGAACTTAGCGAGTATGAAGTTATTGGTAGTGATTGCTGCAAGTAATATAGAAACTAAACCTGTAAGATACATTATTCAGCACACTCCTTTCCGTCGGCTTTCATGGCGCAAGTAGCAGCCATTGGGCATGCTTCGCAGCCCTTGAGTTCAGCCTTTGGCTTTCCTGCTTTTTCAGCAAGCTTGTTTGCACAAGCCATGAGAAGACCAAATGTGAAGAATCCGCCTGGAGCCAAGATAAAGATAAGGATTGGCTCAAGACCAATTGCTGTGAGGACATCTGTCTCACCGAGACCAAAGATGTCTGTAAGTGTTGTACCATAGCCGAGAACCTTGAGTGTGAGGTTACCTGAACCAAAGAACTCACGGATAGCAGCCATAAGTGTAAGAGCGATTGTAAAGCCTACACCCATACCAACGCCGTCAACTGCAGATGCGATAACGCCATTCTTGTTAGCGAAGCCTTCTGCACGGCCAAGGATGATACAGTTAACAACGATAAGTGGAAGGTAAATACCAAGAGATGCATCAAGAGATGGTGCAAATGCCTTAACGAAGAGCTGTACGATTGTTACGAATGCAGCGATTACAACGATATAACAAGGAATACGAACCTTGTTAGGAATTACCTTTCTAAGTGCTGAAATAACGATATTAGAGCAGATAAGAACGATAGTAGCGGCAATACCCATACCGATAGCGTTTTCAATTGATGTTGAAACTGCGAGAGTAGGGCAAGTACCGAGTACGAGACGGAGAACTGGGTTCTCCTTGATGAGGCCCTTAGAAAATTCCTGGCCTAAAGTTTTCTTTTCAGCCATTAGTTCTCGCCTCCAATCTCTTCAAACATATCAAGAGCAACGTTTACAGAGCCTGTAACAGCCTTAGATGTAATTGTTGCACTTGTAAGAGCGTTAATCTTACCGTCAGAAGTGTTCTCCTGAGCAGCCTTGTCAGACTTAACTACTTCAAGGTCACCTGACTCACCAACGAACTGTGCCTGCCAAGAAGCTTTACCAGCGTTCTGGCCAAGACCTGGAGTTTCGTTTGAGATATCACCAGGAACGATGCCTGTGATAATACCATCAGTGTCGATACCAACTGTTACTGCAACGTCGCCGCCGTAACCCTTGTCTTCACCGATTGTGTTGAATACGTAACCAACTGTTTCGCCGCTCTTGTCGAGACCTTCGTAATAGTCAGTTACCTTATCGCCGTCCATGTCTACTTCCTTAAACTCTGTAGCGTCAGGAAGAACCTGTACACGAGCAGCTGCCTCTGAAAGAGCTGTCTGCTCAGCAATCTTGTCCTTTGTAACATTGTTTACAAGAGCAAGAAGAGCAGTTGCAACAAGGCAGATAACAAGGAGGGAGATTGTTGGGACTAAGATGTCTTTAGCATTCATTTTCATTATGCATCTGCCTCCTTATTCTTTTTTTCTTTAACTGTACCAAAGATTGTTGGCTTTGTAGCGTTTTCAATCAATGGAGTAAAGATGTTCATAATAATGATTGAGAATGAAACACCCTCTGGAAGACTACCGAAGAGTCTAATGAGGCATGTTAAGAGACCTGCGCAAATAGCGTAGATTAACTTACCCTTATTTGTAATAGGTGATGTTGTGTAGTCTGTTGCCATGAAGATAGCACCAATCATAAGACCGCCACCAAGGATCTCATAGAGCATAGCGTTAACATCACCAAAAGCGATAAGAGTAATAATAGCAACTGTGCCGATGTAAGCACATGGGATGATAGGGTTAATTACCTTGCGGATGATGAGGTAGATACCACCGAGGATGAGTGCAAGAGCAGAAACCTCACCAAGACAACCTGATGTTGTACCGATGAAGAGCTGCATAAGTGTTGGAGCACCGTCCTTGATACCATCAGCAAGAGAGATGAGACCCATTGGTGTAGCACCTGTTACACCATCAACGTCCCAACCAGTGTTGTTGAGGCCAACGAAAGCACCAGCAGACATACGAGCTGGGAAAGCTGACATCAAAACAATACGGCCAAGAAGTGCAGGGTTAACGAAGTTCTGGCCAATACCGCCGAACATCTGCTTAACTACTACAATAGCGATAACGCTTCCAAGAGCAACTTCCCAAAGAGGCATGTTTGATGGAAGGTTATAAGCAAGAAGGAGACCAGTAACAACGGCTGAAAGGTCGCCGATTGTCTGTTCGCGCTTCATAGCTTTACGTGATAAGAATTCAGCAAGTACGCAGCAGATAACTGCAGTAGCGATAACTGCAAGTGCGCGTGCGCCGAATACGAATACTGATGCGATACCAGCAGGGATAAGAGCGATGATAACATCGAGCATTATGCCTGTTGTTGTTTCAGCAGATTTAACGTGAGGTGATGCTGAAACGGTAAGCTTGTTATTAAGTTCCATTATTTAGCACTCTCCTCTCTGATTACTGCCTTAGCAAGACGCATGTACTGAACAAGTGGTCTGCCTGATGGGCATGCATATGCACAAGAACCACATTCCATACATGACATAGCGCCAGATGCTGCACAACCCTCAGCGTCCTTAAGATGAGCGCGTGTCTCGATCTTAGTTGGCATGAGGCTCATTGGGCAAGCCTGTACGCAACGTCCACAACGGATACAAGCGCGAGTCTCCTTAACGCGTACTGTGTCAGCAGCGAAAGCGAGAACAGCGTTGTTGTTCTTAAGAAGTGGAACGTTAATATCATAGAGTGCCTGGCCCATCATAGGACCACCGCCGATTACCTTGTAAGGTTCAGCCTTGAAACCGCCACAGAAATCAATGATATCTGAAATCATTGTGCCGATTGGTACTCTGATGTTCTTAGGCTCTGCGATAGCTGAGCCGTCTACTGTAAGTGAACGGGAAACCAATGGTTTACCTGTCTTGAGGTAACGACCGAGGAAAGAGATAGACTGTACGTTCATTACTACAACGCCTACGTCTGAAGGAAGCTTTCCTGGAGGAACCTGACGACCTGTTACAGACTGGATGAGAACTTTCTCAGCGCCCTGTGGGTACTGTGATGGGAGCATAACAAGCTTAACGCTGTCGTCCCAATCAGCCTCGTCAGCTGCAACCTTCATGAGCTGTGTAAATGCGTCGCTCTTGTTGTCTTCAATTGCGATATAAACGTTTTTGAAGCCAAGGATTTCCTTGATAGTGTAAACACCAGAAAGAACATCCCAAGAGTTGTCAATACACTCTCTGTGGTCTACTGTGATGTAAGGTTCGCACTCTGCTGCGTTGATAATAAGTGTATCAACACCAGAATCCTCTTTGAATGCGAGCTTTACGTGTGTTGGGAAGCCGGCACCGCCGAGACCAACAAGACCAGATTCTCTAACTGCCTTAAGGAAGTCATCCTTTGAGTTAATTTCTGGTGCCTTGAGATCTTCAAGAACTTCCATTTTTCCGTCTGACTCAATAGTAACTGCCTGTACCATTGAACCATTGGCAACCTTAACCGGACCTACTGCTACAACCTTACCAGAAACAGTAGCATGAACTGGTGTGCTTACGAATGCATCTGTTCTACCGATAACCTGGCCAATCTTGACCTCATCACCGACAGCAACAGTTGGCTCGTTAGGAGCACCAATATGCTGTTGCATTGGAAGGACTACCTTAGCAGGAGCTGGCATACGGACGATTTCGCATTTTGATGTATTCTTGTTGTGAGATACATGAATGCCGCCATGTCCTTTTGCGACCGGCTTAAGAACGCCTTCGATTTTTTCGTTTGCCATTCATTCAACTCCTCATTGGATTTATGCCACTTGACTAGGGTGGCAACCATAAAAATAAACTATAATAAAGCGGACATCCGCAATATTAACTGATACCTAATGCCTTCTTCTGCTTCTCGAGCGCTGGCATCACGATACGGAGGATTGCTCCGGTGATGGTGCCAGTGACAACGGCGAAGAGAAGGAGGAGCGGGCCGTAGCCCCAGATAAGGGCTGGAGTGCCCGAGATGATGCAGGCAACTGTAAGTTGTCCTGCGTTGTGTGCGATAGCTGATAAAATGGACACGCCCATGATTCCAAATGGATTGCGTTTCCATTTTAGAAGGAGCACCATGACGATGGTGGAGAGTAGTCCACCAGCGAAACTCATGAAGCACGCTGTCGCACCACGTGTCAGAAAAGCAAAGAGGCTTTTCAAAACTGTGATTGCAAGTGCAGATGGAAAACCAAACGCATTTGCAGTGAACATTGTAACTATATTGGAAAATCCTGGCTTGGCTCCAGGAGGAAGTCCTGGAATAGCTGGGATAAAGTTCTCAAGGAAAGAGAGCGCCAATGCTTCCGCACCTAGCACACCAAGGAGTGCGATGAAAGATGTTTTCTTGTTGACGTTAGTTTTTCCCATCTTGCGCTCCTTAATAGGTGATTACGTCTGGACTGTCGGATGACTTTTCTCCCTCAAGGACAACCAGTGTCTTGGAAGGGATGCATGCCGCTGTGTCACCAGCGTGTGTGAGCTTGCCAGTGTTGACACAGAGCTTGTCAGGACATTCGGCGTAGGAATAGAAGATGTAGTTTGGACCAACTGTGATAACTGCCTTTGGCGTACACTCAAGGTCGATCTCATATTCCTCTGTGACTTGGCTCAAATCAATGCGTTCAATCTCCTGACCATCCCGAAGGATAACGGCTGTTAGATTGTCGCCCTTTGATAGATATTTAGGTAGGAGAGTGGCAACACAGATAACAAGCAAAATGATAATCAGTGCTATGTCACTCTTTTTTAAAAACTTTAGGTTCATTTTTCCACCTTGAACTCATCGTTTGTGATGGTGACGCTGTCCTTGATGCCATCGGTGATGTATACCTTTTTGTCCTTGGTAATAAAGATTGCATTTGCATCGTATTGGTCAAGGAGTGCAAGTGATTCATCACTGTATCCTAAAATGAAGCATGCTGTTGAGAGTGCATCCGAGAGTGCACCGGAAGTGCAGACTATTGTGACACCAGTAACATTTGACTCGGCAGGGTAGCCTGTCTTTGGATTTAAAATGTGGTGATACTTTTTGCCGTTCTCAACGAGGACCTTTTCATAGTCGCCTGAAGTTGAGATAAAGCATGGTCCACAGTTGATAACTGCCATGAAGTCGGAGTCGTTACCAAATGGATCACGAACACCTACGTTCCAAGAGCCATCCTT
>JAUNQL010000195.1 GCA_030536195.1 Clostridia bacterium
ATTAAAAGAAAAATATGATATAGTATTTTTGTATATCTATGACTTGGTGTAACTATACCCATTTTTGAAGATTTTTCAAAAAAATTTTCAAAAAGTTGTAGCCATTTGTACGATTCGTTCGTATAAACATATAGCAAACCCCAAAAACAAAAATTTGAAAGGAGCAAAACACCATGAAAGACGAAAAGAAAGTAAAAGCAACCGAAGAGGAAACAAAGAAAAAGGTACAGACCGAAGAGGAAGGTGTACAGCTTACGGACGAGGAACTGTCCTCTGTCGCCGCCGGCTTTGAGCCTACCGTGCCTTCAAATCCATACCGATTCCGTACATCCGGCTGAGGTAGTTAAGTGAGTCCCCGCTTTAAAAAATCTGACATCTGTCATCTTCAAATCCAAAGCCGCCGTAAGGCGGCTTAATCTTCCGCCGCCGTCAGGCGGCGGTGAATTGTTGAAAATTTCAAGAAATCGTGAGGAATTTCGGTGCTTGAAATGTCGAATAAGACGGAAAAAGAAATAAGAAAATGAACTCACCCGGTTTGACGAAATCGGGTGATAATTTTTTGTGTTGTTCAAAATATTCAACAACACAGTCGAGATTTGCGGAAGATTTTGTGAACCGCTTGAAAATTAAAGATTTTTGTGATATAATAGCATAAATATGGGATACCTATCCCTTTTGCTTTGCACGGAGGTACTGTATGGCTGTTCGATACGATAAATTATGGAGACTTCTCTCGGATAATAAGATGACCAAAAAGGAATTGGCGAAAGCCGCTGATTTGAGTTCTTATGCTATGACAAAGCTAAATCAGAACAGACCTGTATCAATGGAAATCATAATGCGCTTCTGCAAAATCTTTCACTGTGATGTGGGAGATATTATGGAAATCATAGAGGAAGATTGAGGAGGAAATAAAAATGGCTGATATTAAGAAAGAACAAGAGCGTGAAGAACTCCACCGGGCAATATGGGCTATTGCCGATGAACTGAGAGGTTCTGTTGACGGTTGGGATTTCAAGTCGTATGTGCTTGGAACTATGTTCTATCGCTATATTTCCGAAAACCTTGCCAATTACATAAATGAAGGCGAAATCAATGCCGGTAATACCGACTTTGATTATGCCAAAATGTCCGACGCAGAAGCCGAAGAAGCTCGTCAGAGTTTGATTGAGGAAAAGGGGTTCTTTATGCTGCCGTCTCAACTGTTCTGCAATGTCAGAGCAAAGGCACATAACAACGAGAATCTCAACGAAACGCT
The DNA here is from genome assembly GCA_030536195.1 of Clostridia bacterium. Lineage (GTDB taxonomy): Bacteria > Bacillota > Clostridia > Oscillospirales > Acutalibacteraceae > UBA1227. Next base: position 1,259 of record JAUNQL010000195.1, read on the forward strand.
TGAAAAAGTGTTCAATGCCATTGAAGACTCTGCAAAAGGCAGTGTTTCCGAAGACGACTTTGCCGGACTGTTTGACGATTTCGATGTGAACAGTAATAAACTCGGTGCGACCGTCGCAAAGCGTAATGAGAAGCTCGCAAAGCTCCTTGACGGCATTGCCGATATGAACTTGGGCGATGTGAAAAAACACGATATAGATGCCTTTGGCGATGCCTACGAGTATCTCATGACGATGTACGCTTCCAATGCCGGAAAGTCCGGTGGTGAGTTCTTTACTCCCGCCGATGTTTCCGAACTTCTCACCCGTCTCGGTACGGTCGGCAAAACAGAGGTCAACAAGGTTTATGATCCGGCTTGCGGTTCCGGTTCGCTTCTGCTCAAAGCAGAAAAGGTGCTTGGGCGTGAAGCGGTAATCAACGGTTTCTTTGGACAGGAAATCAACATCACAACTTATAACCTTTGCCGAATCAATATGTTCCTGCATGATATTGGCTTTGATAAGTTCAATATTGCTTGCGAAGATACCCTTATCAGCCCACAGCATTGGGATGATGAGCCATTTGAACTTATCGTTTCAAATCCTCCTTACTCTATCAAGTGGGCGGGCGATGAAAATCCGCTTTTAATCAACGATCCCCGTTTCTCTCCTGCCGGTG
>JAUNQL010000045.1 GCA_030536195.1 Clostridia bacterium
CCTGCCATCTCATGGCGGTCATTACCATTGATAAGTACGAAGTAGTAAACAAGCCAAGCTGTCTTCTCTTTGAATGGGCTTGCCTTGAGGTCTGTATTGAGTTCTACACTAGGCTTAAAGCCGCTTGCCTGAACCATACCTGTAATCTTGAGGTTCATATCAGGAACGTAGTTAACCATCAAGTTGTTGCCGTCCTCATCAACTGCATCGTTGATACCCTCAACAAGTTCACAGCCCATTGCCTCAAGGAATGTCTTAGAATCAACAGCAAGGAACTCGCCCTCAAATGTATCAGCGCCACCGTTGTACTTGTGAGAAAGTGTCTGATATGTTGGATTCATCTTCATGAAGTCATCGATAGTGAGAGTTGACTCATTGCCATCAATAGTAACTTTTACTGACCAATCCTGTGCATCAGTAAGAAGATAGATATCTGTTACTTCCTTAGCCTTAGCAGAAGCTGTAACAGCGGTAAAAGTACCTTTATCTGCATCGTTCTTGATTGGGTTGTATGTCTCACCATCAACCTTGTATATTGCTACAAAGATATCAGCAGCATCCTTGAAATACTGAGCAAAACCATCAGCAGACTTTGTAAATGCAGCCTTAACTGTGCTTACATCAGCAGAGTCAATGATTGCTGCAAGAGCCTTGCCGTAATAGGTATCTTCACCTATTGCTTTTGTCTCTGTCTTCTTCTGGAAACTATCAATTGATACCTTTCCAACCTCTTTACCATCAAGGTAAACAGTAACCTGTCCTCTGTCCTCTGTGTCAGTTACAGGCAATTTTGCACATGCTGCAAAAGAGAAGAGAAATACAAAACTTAATAATAATGCGAGTGCTCTTTTCATTGCGCTTTCCTCCATTATTTAATAATCTCTGATACTGATACGAAGAAGATATCGTTCATCTTACCAGCGCCGCCTCTTGTGAGGAATGGAATGCTTACGTTAAGTCCGCCAGAACCGAGTGGACAAACAACTGTTTCAGCAAGAACTGCTTGTCCGTCTTCCTCACCGCCGCTTGCTGGGCTCTCCTGTGAATCAATGTAGTTCCAGAAACCATCGAAGCAAACAAATCTGTAAACGAGGTCTAAGTCCCAACCAATTTCCTCAAAGATATCAACAAGCTTTAACTGATTCTTAGATGCATCCATACCTGCCCGTGGGAACATGAATACGTCTCCGCTTTCAGCGATGATGTATTTTACATCCTTAACTTCAAGTGAACCTGCCTTAAGTGCGCCGTGGCTCAATGCGAGATATTCCTGACCGTTAAGGTCGCCCATCTCGTCATACTCGCCAACATAAGCTTTTGCAAGGTCAGCTGCAGGCATTGAGTACTCGTTACCAGCATAGTCGATAACCTTTAAATCAGCAGTTGGCTTAGCGCTCCAAATCTTGCTAAGTGCTTCAAGAGAATAAGCGTCAACTGTCTCACCAGCGATTGTCATCTCTGTTGATGTCAAAGGATCACCATAATCTGGGAATGGAACCTTATCATTGTCAGCGTTGAACTTGATATAGCCCTGGAAGAAAACAAGTTTAATACCATCATTAAATGTGTAGTTAGCTGATTTTGACTTCCATGTCTCTGATGTTGTCTCCTCCTCTTGAGCATTTGCATCGTTGTTTGCTGGCTCTGAACCGCAAGCAGCAAAACAAGCAAGCATGCAAAGTGCGAGGAGAAGTGCAATTAGTCTTTTCATTTTAATTCTTCCTTTCTTAATCAAGGTCAGGGTCGCAGAACTTGGTTCTCTTGTCCCCTGATTGTCCCTCAAAAATGCGAACTGGTACGCCATAGGTCTTGGAGAGGTTTTCCTCTGTCATTACCTCATCGACTTTACCATCCGCAATAACTCCATCGTATCCCATCATTGCGACTCTGTCGCCAACGTGCCAAACATGGTTTGGGAAGTGGCTTGTCATAATGATGGTCATGCCAGACTCGGAGAGCTTTTTGACATTTCTCAAAACGAGCGCTTGGTTTTTGAAATCCAAGTGCGAAGTTGGTTCGTCAAAAAGCAATATGTCTGGCTGCTGGCAAAGCGTGCGTGCAATGAGCACGAGCTGACGCTCACCGCCAGAAATCTGTGTGTAGCTCTCGCCGGCGAGATGCGCGATACCGAGGTCTTCCATAATGCTGTAAGCAAGTTCGGTATCATTTTCATCCGGCGAGCCAAATAGGCCAAGGTGCGGTGTGCGTCCCATCCTTACAACCTCTATCGAGGTGTAAGGGAATGGAGCACTGTGCTCCTGGAAAACATAACCAAGGCGCTTTGCCTTTTCGCCTACATCGTACTCGGATACTTCCTTGCCCATGAGCTTGATACTGCCCGATGTCAATGGATTACCACCGCTGATGCAGTTAAGGAGTGTTGTCTTGCCACAACCGTTAGGTCCCAAAAGGGAGAGACATTCACCGCGTTTAACCTCAAGGTTTAAGTTTTCCCAAATTGGTTTCTTGCCATATGAGAAGGTGGCGTTTTCCACCTTTACCATAATCTCGTCTGACATTATACCCAACCTCCTTTCGTCTTACGAAGAAGGTAAGCAAATACAGGTGCACCAACAACCGATGTCAAAATACCAATTGGTATCTCGGTAATCGAAACCATTCTACAGATGTTATCAATGATGATAATGTAGGATGCTCCGACAAGTATTGTTGCAGGAATCAGTGCCCTGTGGTTAGGTCCAACTATCATTCGACAGAAGTGAGGAATAACCTGTCCAACCCAACCAATAATTCCACAGAGGGAAACTGTAAGTGAAGAAATGAGAGTCGTTGTAATAATAATGATTCTCTTAATCCTCTCTGTGTTAACACCAAGGGACTCCGCTTCACGCTCGCCCATTGAGAGAACGTTGAGTCTCCATCTAACTGAATAGAGAACTGCCATTGCAATTATCATTGGGATGGCAGAAGGTGCCAAATCCTCAAGACCAACTTTACCGATACTTCCCATAAGCCAGAAAGTAATCGCTGGAAGTTTGTCCTCATCGTCAGCAGCAAATTTTACAAGCGATACCATCGCCTGGAAGAATGCCGAAACAACCATACCGGAAAGGACAAGCATCAAAATTGGCGTTGTCTTGTAAAGGTGTGCCATAGCGTATGTAATAGCAACAGCGATTATACCCATTACAAAAGCCGCAATCTGTACAAGCCATGTTGGCCAAGAAAGGAGAAGGCCTAATGCCGCGCCAAAACTTGCACCAGCTGATACGCCAAGTACATATGGACTAACAAGTGGATTCTGGAACATGCCCTGGAAAACTGCACCAGACATTGAAAGTCCAGCACCAACAAGTGCTGCCATAACCGCACGAGGAAAACGTACCCTGATTACAACTGTCTCCGCTGCGGCCTCCCATGTCTGTGGAAAATTAATACCCGGAAGTTGGTTTAAAAGTATTTTGGCAACGTCGCCTGGGTTGATCATGTATCTGCCAAGGAAGAGAGATACAAAGAAAAGTGCGAATGGCATTATACCCATTATCGCCCATACAACTGGCGACGTTTTCTTTTCTAGATTGTTTAAATCAACTTGAGTTGATACTTCTTTTTCTTTAGTCAATTTACTATCCTCTTAATCCGCAGAATCTTTGCCTGATGAATAGTACCAACCATCAAGGATGTGTTGAGCGTCCTCATCAGAAAGATCAAACTTGTAAAATTCCTTATAGTAATTCTTAAGCTCATCAAGCATTGAAATATCAGAGAACAAATCTGGCTGGATAATTGTTGCAAGCCAAAGGGTCATAAGAGCTGTTGTTGAGCCCTTATCAAGGAAGAATACGCCTGCAGGTATTCTGTGAAGATCGTTATTCTTAACTGCTGTGAGATCCTGGAACTTTGAGTCAAGCATAACGCTTACGATAACGCCATCAGGGTTATTGCCGTGGTTATCAACAAGGATGTACTGTGGATCCCATTCAATAAGCTGCTCAGCAGTAACCTCTGGGAAGTTAGAACCGATTGTAGGACCGAGGAGCTTACCACCAGCAAGTCTAACCTCATACGCTCTGTTTGTAATAACGTATGATGAGAGCACGTTCTCGCCCCAAGTGTTGCCCCAATAAACTGTAGGAAGGTCCTCTTCCTTTAAGTCCTTGGTTCTCTCATAGAGCATATCGATGATGCCGTTGGTGTACTCTTTCCACTTTTCATAAATTTCAAGTGATTCACCGCCAACTGCCTCAGCGACAACTCTCATACTAGTTACGCTTCTCTCCTTGTATGTCTCAATGCTCATACCGAGACAAGTCTCAAGGTCAGCAATATCAGAAGTTGAAAGGACAGGAACAACTGCAGAGATGCCTGCATTGTCAAACTTTTTAACCTCAACCTCATTGTTGTAATAAAGAGCAAGGTCAATTCCACGCTGGAGATAGTCCTCAATGTTTACTTCCGCATTTGGACTGATGTTGTTAAATCCATCGATTTTTGCAACGTCTGGATAAACAAGAAGTGCAGCTGGATAATTAGAAGTCTGTGGTTTCTTGGTAAGCACTACTCTGTCTGCTGCGCCAAGGCAGAGACACATCTCAAATGTAGGACCATTCATTGCTGCTATCTTCTGTGGGTTATCTGGTACCTCTACTGTACGACCCATTGAGTCAACTACAAGATGATAACCATCACGTGCCTTTGTTGGAGTGCTGTTACCAGTTCCACATGCACAGAAAGAGAAAGCAATAACAAATGTCATAAGGAGTGCTACTACTCTTCTAAAAGTTTTCATTCTCTCACGCCTTTCAAATCATCTTCTCAAAATTTATTAAAGATTTGGTGGAATACAAACGAGTCGTCCAGCCTCATCAAAATATGAAAGTTTAAGTTTGGTATCATAGACACTTTTCAAAGTGCTCTCAGTTATTATCTCCTCAGCTGGACCAACGGTAAGTTTTCCCTTCTTATCAAGAATTGCCGTTGTGCCACCAAGCATGATTGCATGGTCAGGGTTATGTGTTGTCATGATGACTGCATATCCCTTTTCTGAGAGGTGCTTGATTGTCCTAAGCGTCTTAATTTGGTTACCAAAGTCAAGGTGCGCCGTTGGCTCATCGAAAAGGATTGCCTTTGGTTCCTGTACGAGAGCCCTTGCAATTGTTGCCTGCTGACGCTCACCACCTGATATCTCGGTATATGGTTTGTCAGCGAGCTTTGCAATGCCGACTTCCTCTAATACCTGTTCAACCAATTTAAAGTCCTCTGCCTTTGGCTTTTCGAACATGCCAACTTTTGGCGCACGACCCATTAAAACGAAGTTGAACACTGTATAGCTGAATGCTGGCGTATGTGTCTGTGGCACATAACTGAGAATCGAAGCCACTTCCTTTGGCTTCATTTTCTTGGTGTCCTTGCCACAGAGGAGTATCTCGCCAGAGTCAGGGGTTAGAAGTGTTGCGATAAGGTTGAGTAATGTACTCTTGCCCGCTCCGTTTGGGCCAAGGATTGACATTACTTCTCCCTCTTTTAGTGAAAGGGATACATCGTTTAGTATCTGCCTTCCATTTTTTGTATATGCGAAATTTATATTCTTTGCTTCTACTATCATGACAATGTCTTCCTTTGCCTATAGAGTAGAATTGCATAGAACGGAGCACCAATAAGTCCAGTTAAAATACTTACTGGCATTTCTGAAATACTGATTGTTCTTGTCACTGTATCAACAATGAGTAGGAAGATGCCACCCATAAGTCCTGCTGCTGGAATAAGTTTGGTGTTGTTTGGACCAACAATCATTCGAGCAAAGTGTGGGATTACAAGACCAATCCAACCAATGGTACCAGAGATACAAACAGATGCTGCTGTCATAAGTGTTGCACAAGCGATTGCAACGTTTCTTATTACAACGATATTTGCGCCAAGTGTCTTGGCCTCTGACTCACCCATTGACAGGATATCTATCCACCAAGAGATGGCCATCAATATAACAGCAGGTATTACCATTGCCAAGATGACACTCTTTATCTCATCGAAAGTTACATATGAGAAACTACCCATTGTCCAATATGTGATGGCTGCAAGTTCTGTCTCAGGATCCGCAACATACTTTAAGAAACCCAAGATGGAACTCATCGCGCCACCAACAATTACACCCGAAAGTACAAGCATAATATTGGAGTCACTTCGCATTATCGCCGGGATAGATACCGTGAGCAACACAGCAAGAATACCACCTGCAAAAGCAAAGCCCGAAAGAGCGAGACCAGAGAATCCCAAAAGTATTGCCACAGCAGCACCGATGCAGGCACCGCTTGAAACACCAAGGAAGTCAGGTGATACCAATGGGTTCTTAAAGATACCTTGGTATGTAACACCGCTCATCGCAAGCATCATTCCACAGAGTACACTTGAAACAACACGTGGAATACGAAGTCCCATTATCACGTTTCGTGTCATCTTGGAATAAGAACCAACTTTTCCAAATATCTCGCAGTAGAGAACCTCTACACACTCTTTTGGTGTTGTTGGATACTTACCTACGCACAGAGCGATAATAATGCAAGCAGCAAGTATTATTATTAAGAGAATATCAAATCCTATTGCGTAAAAGTTTTTTCTTTTACTGTTCTTAGAAAGAGTATCCAATTTCTTCTCCTGTCAAAGTTTTACCATAGAATAACTGGTAGAACTCGTCTGTTTTATTCTGCATATCCTCTGCAGTAATTAAGTCTGGGTACATGCAGTGCATCATGTAATACATTGCAAGGATAAAACCAGGACCCGGCATATCCCAAGAATCCTTAACGGCTGGGATAACAAAGATGTGCTTATCCTTAACAGCTGTCATATCTGAAAATGCCTTATCCTCATACATCTGCTCTGCTGAATAGTTTAAAACTGCAGAGCTTGTAACGAAGATATAGTCAGGGTTCTTGCTTACCAATGCCTCTGGACCAATGAGGAACCACCATCTGTCCTCCTGCTCCTCAGGAGTTAGTACTGATTTACCGCCAACGCGCTCGATCATGATGTTCTGAAGCATGTCGCTTCCAGCTACTCTACCAATTTCAGAGCCCATACAAACCGCTGTGCTCCTCTGGTCCTCTGGAATTGTTGCTACAAGCTTGTCAATATTCTCAAGCTCGCCGTTTAAGTAATCAATCAACTCTTGTGCTCGATCCTCTACACCAAAAGCTTTGCCGAGCATCTCGTATGTGTAAAGGATTTCATCAAGTTCCTCTGCTGAGATAGCGATTGTTGGGATACCAACCTGAGTTGCCTGTTCAATCTTGTTATAATCCTGAGGCTTGCCTTTACAGATATAAACAGAAGGATTAATTTTTGCAAGCTTTTCATAGTCGAGTGTGTTATCACCAATATCCTTTGCGTTGTAGACAACCTCATCAACCATCTGTACGAAAGCACCGTTCTTGTAATTGCAAGCAAGGACTCGCTCACCAAGACCTAATGTGATAAGGAAAGGTGTTGCTGCACCATAGGTTGCACCAACGGTGTTATTTTTGGTGTCAGCTGGAATCGCAACCTTTCTGCCAATCATATCGACAATTGTCACTGATTCGCCCTCAATCTCAACTGTGCTGTCACCTACAGGTGAAGCATCTTTGTCCTCATCACTTGCAGGTGCCTTTGCACATGCAACCAAAGAGAAGCACATAACAAGTGCAAGAAGTAATGCGATAATCCTTTTCATAATCAACTCTCCCGAAAAATAATAAAAAATAAGGGCCTTTCGAAAAGAAAGGCCCACTTGTAGCTCTGATATATTATGCCCTCTTTTCAATAGGAAGGTGAATTCGTTTCCAAACCCGCCCCGGTCTTTAATCCATGGTCAAAACTTTAGGATAAAAGACTCGAAAGCTTTATTTAATTCATGCATAGATTATACTATACAATTATAATAAAAGCAA
>JAUNQL010000196.1 GCA_030536195.1 Clostridia bacterium
GCCTGTAGCTCTATTCACATCCTCCTTGAAATCAGAATTACAGAAGCGGTCCATATCACTGAGTAACGCTCCTCCATTATCGAAAATTGGTGCCAAGCGGGTTCTTCCGTCTCCTCTTACGATTATGCCGAGGTTATTAAGATGCCTGTCTACGTTAATGATCAGCATATCCAGGGCCAAAATTTTTGACAAATAGTCGCTAACATCCAGGTTGTAGTTTTCTTTAATAAAGTCCCTTACGTATTCTACTCTTTCTGCAGGTCCATCTAATGTAACCAGCACCTCCGAAAGTTCTCTATTGGTAATCGAGCTATATAGCTTTGCAAAAGAAATGAACGCCTCATCTTTTAGAAGAAAATCTCTCGATATACAGCCGCGTCTATTGTTGATCATACATTTCTCATAGATAACATAGTCATCAACATTGGAGTAGCGCAGTACTATTGAAGCCAGACATTCTGCATCATCCTCATATCCTAAAGAATTAGCCTTAAACCATACTTTGTCTGCATAGTATTTTGGTTGTGTGCCTCTTGAACTTCCCTGGATCTTTACGATAGCTTCAGGTGGTAATGTGAACTCCGGACATACCAATGTCTTTACCATGTCTTTGGTAGTATCCTCTTCCGGCGCCATTGTCTGCTTAATCTGTCGAATATCTATATCATTCTGAATATTCAGGAAATAATTGTCAGATACCCCAAAGTATTTTGCCAGTCTTATAGATGTATCTGCCGTGATTCTTCTTCTGTTGTGCAGAATGTCCTGTATCCTAGAAACAGGTACATGTATATCATTTGCCAGTTTATATGCAGAAATGTTCATCGGTATCATGAATTCCTCTGATAATATCTCCCCTACTGTTGGAATATCGATATGCTTATTCATCGCTGGTCTCCTATAAAAATCAATGGTTATTATATATCTGATGCCTAAATTATATCCGTTTCGTATGTACACGTAATTAGTTATATGGATTTTGAATATAAAAAGAGCTCTGGTAAACCAGAACCCCAATTGCAACTTAATTTATTCTGCTCATATTTAAACTCTCCGCAGCGGAGAAACCAGTAGTTGCATACCGATTATCACAATTAAAAAACTCTTGTTGCTCATATTTTAGTTCTCCGCAACGGAGAACATAAGACACCTACGTTTATATATTATCATAGATTTTACATTATGACAATAAGGCATGGTGATGAGATTAAGTTTATGAAGTCTAAAAAGCCGTACGCGTGAGATGTGATTACATATCATTTTGTTAGGTTCTCTGAGCTTCCCGGTGAATACGAATGAACGATCCGACGAGTGCACTCTGTCTGAGATATCTTAGTTCAAGGAAACTGCGCAGCAGTTTCTTCCGATTGATATCGAGTCTGCACGAGGAGGATGCTTTGAGTGAATGAGTATGAACCGCCGGAAGCTCGAGGTTCTAACGACTGATATGGAATTACATCTCACGCGGGCGGCCATTATAAAAATTAAGAGCCATCCGCATATGTTCTATGCTCAGATGGCTCTTGAATCTTTGTTTTTATTCCATTTCCACCTCTACAGATGGATGCTCGCTGTCATATTTTTCATCGCCCGGCTGGTTTCTTCTTGTGTACCAGTTAACATCCTGATACTTGTAATAGTCAGGACTTTCTGTACCGGCTGCACCGATAGCCTTGTTGCCTGTGATGGTATCCTTGATATCCTGGATGAACTTCTGAAGAAGTGTCGTATCATCCTCAGTTGCCGCTGCCAGTGTCATTACAAACTCTAGGCCGCCGCCAACGATATCATCCGTACACTCAGGATCATCACCGTCAAGCCAGATAACTACTGTATACTTATCTACATCTCCTACACGGAAGTTATCTTCATCGTACTCACAGACGATCTTATCAGATTTAAAGT
>JAUNQL010000197.1 GCA_030536195.1 Clostridia bacterium
TGAGCGCCATCTCACATTGCTCGATGACACACTCAACGACTTTAGAAATCAGGTCGTTACCAAGCAGATTGCAACTGGTAACAACATCGATTTCAAGTCTCGCCTTGAGAGCTTGCAGGTTAAATATGACAACCTCTCAAAGAAGAGCACTAAGCATACTGACGTTGTTTCTAAGAGCTCTGGCTACTACATCGGTTACGCTGATGGATATGAGAACGTAGTCAACTTTGATGAGATTTCTAAGATTAGTATTGACGACATCAGAAAGGCACTGGAAACTGAGCCAAAAGAGGTCCCAAGTGGAGTTATTGGCAAGGTTGTAACTGAGTTTACATGGTACTTCCTCAGTGTTCTTGAGACCGAAAAGGTCGGATCGCTTAAAGTTGGCAAGACTGTAACAGTTGTACTTCCTTTCTCAGCTGTAAATACCATTCAAGCTAAAGTTTATGCTATGAACGAGAATAAGGAGACAGGCGAGGTCGCACTGGTACTTGCCTGTGACATAATGAACCAAGACGTTGCATCCCTTCGCATTGAAAATGCTCAGATAGTCACCTCGTCTTACACCGGCATCAAGGTGCCTGCGGCATCTATTAGAGTCAACGATGATGGCGAGAAGGGCGTATTTGTTATGAGCGGTAACATCGCGAAATTCAAGAAGATTAACATCGTCTACACAGAGGATGACTACATCCTCAGTAAAGCAGAGGACGGCGCTGATGGTTACGTTTCTCTCTACGACAATATAATCACAGGAGGTAAGGACCTTTATGATGGAAAAGTCATTAAGTGAGCTTGAACAGTACAGGGCTCAAAGGTGCCATGATATAGAGGAAAACTACAAACAAATCCTTGAAAATATTGCACGTGCAGAGGCTGCTCGTGGAGTGGATGAGGGCAGTACCAAATTCATGGCAGTAACCAAGACAGTTGAGCCGTATTTCATCAATCATGCACTGTCTCTTGGCATCGATCTGATAGGTGAAAACAGGGTTCAAGAGCTCATGGGCAAGAAGCCAGAATTGAACCTTGACGGCGTCGATGTTCACCTCATCGGCCACCTTCAGACCAACAAGGTTAAGCAAGTTGTTGGCGAGGTTTCAACCATCCAATCTGTCGACAGTGTCAAGGTTGCCAAGGAGATTTCAAAAGTCTCAGCGGAGCGTGGAATTACAACGAATGTGCTAGTTGAAGTTAACATCGGTGACGAGGAGTCCAAGAGCGGACTTGAGACAAATATGCTCGTTGAAACTTGTCACGAGATTGCAGAGCTTCCAAACATCCAAGTAGAGGGATTGATGGCAATTCCTCCAATATGCGAAACTAGTGCGGAAGTACGTCAGTTTTTTGCTCAAATGTATAAACTATTTATTGACATATATAGTAAAAATATAGATAATATAAATATGCATATTCTCTCAATGGGTATGTCCTCCGATTACGAGGATGCCATCCTTGAGGGCGCAAATTTGATAAGGGTTGGCTCCAGTTTATTTGGAGCGCGAATATATTAACCGGAGGTTCTACTAATGGGAAACTTTATTGACAACATTAAAAAGATCACAGGTTTCGAGCCAGAGGACGAATACGGCGAGGATATGGAAGGTTATGAGGGCTACGAGGATGAGGACTATGCTCCTTCACACGCAGCTTATTCAGAGCCAGACTATCAGGCACCAGCTCCACGTGGTAAGAGCAGCGCTAACGTTGTTCCAATGTCACCAAGCAAGGCTATGCTTCAGGTAGTACTTGCAAAGCCAGAGCGTTTTGATGACGCTTCTGCTATTGCTGACCATCTCAATGAGAAGAGAACTGTAGTTCTCAACCTCGAGTCAGCTAACCGTGACGTAGCACGTAGACTTATCGACTTCCTTTCAGGCGTTGCTTATGCA
>JAUNQL010000046.1:0-837 GCA_030536195.1 Clostridia bacterium
GGATTGCAAAAATCTTAGCAACAACTACAAACCAAGCAGCTGTAACGCCGAATGTTGCAAGAAGGATGATAACAAAGTCAGCGATAAGGCAAACGATTGCTGTAGCAATTACTGCTGTAAGGCAACGGCCACCGCCGAGGTATGTGTATCTCCACTCCCAAGCTGAGTCAACGTGACCTGAGAAAATAATTCTTCTCTTTGTCTCACCAGCAGCTTTACGTGTGCAAATAACGTTCTTAGCGTTCTTTGCTGGGAAAAGTGGATCAAGGAACTGCTTATAGAAAAGGAACTCGCCGAGGATACAAGCAACTGAAATTACTGTAAGAATAAGAGCTACAATAATGAGTGCCTTAGAAGGTGCTACAAAGAAATTGATGATAAGAAGGATTGCTGCGATAAGCATGCAGATACCATCAATAAGTACCCAACCCATGAATGCCTTTGGATGGAGTGTGAAGCCCTCTGTTCTAACCTCATCGGCTGTGCCAGTCATATGCTCAATAACATAGTCCTGAGCCTTGTGCTCCTGCTCGTAGCCTGATGGACGTCCACCACCTGCTACTTCGATTGTTTTACCAATCTGTGTTGCTACGTAGTCAGCATACTTTTCAAGCTGCTCTGCGTAGTTTTTAACGCTCTCTTTTGCAAGCATTAAAATCATCTCCTATTAAAATTTGAACACGTACATTATAAACAAAACGGGCTGGTTTTTCAACCAGCCCGTTGATGTTTTTAAAATTACTGCTTAGCGCCCTGATCAAACATGTCAAGAACCTTAACTGATACTGCATAGCAATCAGCAAGACCCTGGAGATCCATGTTGTCATAAGAGTCACG
>JAUNQL010000046.1:866-7672 GCA_030536195.1 Clostridia bacterium
TAGTAGTTCTCAAGGTTGTGGTTAAGACCAGTGATACCTGTTGAACGGAAACCGCCCTGTGCAAATGCTGCGTTATCTGTAGCACCGCCAAGTGGTGGAACCATACCCTTCTTGCACTGGATGTTGAGTTCCTGTGCTGCTTCCATGAAGAGGTCAGATACGTCCTTGTCAGCCTTAACTGTTGCGTTGAGGTCACGATAGTTAGTAAGGAGATACTTAGGATCGTGAATTGTGTCATAAGAGTAGATGAATGTAGGAACATCCTGGAACTCACCCTTATGAGCCTCACACCATGCCTTTGAACCACGAAGACCAGCTTCCTCAGAACCTGAAAGGATAACGCCTACTTCTGTGTTCTCAAGCTCAATGCCAGCCTCTTTCATAGCCTTGAGGATTGCAATACCCATGTAGCAACCTGAGAGGTTGTCGTTAGCACCGTCAACGATACGGTTGCGGTTCCACATGAAGAACATGTAAATCCAGAAAGGAACGAAGATGAGGCCGATGTAAGACATCTTCTTAGCTGTAGCTGTAAGGAAGCCAGCAGCGATGATAGAGATGTCAATACCGATGTAGTAAAGTGTACCAATAGCTGCGATGATGATAAGTCCCTCAAAGAGAACACCGCCGCCAAGGAAGTTTGCTGGCCATTCCCAAGCTGCATCCTGGTGACCGTTGAAGAAGATTCTTCTCTTAACTTCGCCTGTGCATGACTTGATAGCTGTTACGTTTGTACCAACCTTTTTAGGGAACATGAAGTCTACTACTTTCTTGTAGAGACCGAACTGCAAGAGTGCAAGAACCCATCCAAAGAGGATGCAAAGAACGCCGATAATTGCAGCAGCTACGCTACCTGGGCAAAGTGGAATAAGAATAAGTGCGATGAAGCAAAGTGTGAATGTGATGTGGATCCAGCCATAGAAAGAACCTGGATTCTCGTCGAATGACTCGATGTCAACCTTTTCACAACCACAATCATTCTTAAGTACTTCTGCCATGTACTCGCTGGCGATTCTCTCACCGTCTGAACCTGGATCACGCTTTGGCATGTCCTTACAGATGTGTGTGATTTCGTCAAGCATGTACTGTGCGCTACTCATTTTGTTAGCAATGAGAGCATCAAACTTTTCACTCATTTCGATAAACCCCCTTTTAAATATTTCCGAAATTGAGACACTAATATTTTAACAAAAAAGCGCCCGAGTGTAAACACTCGAGCGCAATTTTATTTTTATATGTTACATATCAAGATAAGAATCTGAGTAGAGTTCGTTATTCTTGAAGATGTCACAAGACTTAATTGTCTCCATAAGTCTCTTGTCACATGGGTTAACGATAGCAGATGTAAGACCCTGCATCATAGCCATAGCAACGAGAGCTGAATCCATGATTGGACGAACTTCCTTTGGAGCACCGTTAGAGTTATTAGAAAGACCACCTGTTGACTTGAGTCCCTCATCAGCGAACATCTTAATAGCATTAAGAACGTCCATCTGCTTGTCCTGCATGCCCTTAACTACAAGGAAGAGTGGGTCGAACCAGAGGTCGTCTGATTCCATACCAAGTGACATACCGAGGTCGAGCATCTTGTGGCAGTGAGCCATGCGCTCCTCGTTGTCTTTCGCAATACCGTCAGCTGAGCAAAGAGCGATACAGATTGCATCGTTAGCAGCAGCGAGGTTGATGTTATCAATACGAGAACCAGCGTCAGCTGAGTTAACGATTGGCTTACCATTCTCTCTGTTGTAAACCTTGATACCAGCCTCAATAGCCTTCTTGTTAGCTGTATCGAGAGCAAGTGGTACGTTGTTGAAGTTCTCCTGGAGGAGTTTAACAGCCCAAGTCATAAGTTCTGGACCGTTTGACTCTGCAGGGCCAATGTTAACGTCAAGATATGTTGCGCCAGCAGCAATCTGCTCTGCAGCTCTCTTGAGGATTGGCTCTGGATCCATGTTATCCATAGCAGCCTTGATTGTTGGGCTGATGCAGTGGATACGCTCACCGATTGTAACGAACTTCTGAGATTCAACGTTTCTCTTCTTATATGAAACGCCCATATCAACAACTTTGATCTCTGGGATTGAAGCTGCAATCTTGTCAAAGTCAAGTGGTGCGTTCTCGTCTACTACTTCCTTCTTCTCCTGTGGAGCTTCTGCCTTCTGAGCAGCAGCTGCCTTTGCAGCCTTGTCGTACTCAGCATCCTTGAGATACTTAACGATCTCAACTGCTTCGCGAGTACCAACTACTACGTTCCAATCAGGAAGCTTGTCAGCGATTTCGCCCTTCATAACTGCAACCTTACCAGGGATGATAAGTGTGCGGTTGTTAATCTTACCAGCTACGTCAAGCTCATCAAATGTCTTCTTAACTGTTGATGATGAGAACTTACCAGCAGCCCAAGCTGTGAGTACTGACATACCTGATGCATCTGTGATTACAAGGTTTACAGGAACCTTTGAACGCTCGATTTCGCCTGTTACAAGGAAGTATGTAAGAGCGAAGTCAACTGTGAGCATTACTGGGTCCTCTGGACCTGCACCGTTAAGTGGATAGATGCCTGGCTCAACCTTCATTGGCTTCTGAGGGTCAGTGTAGATGTTCTGACGAAGGCCATAGAGAGGAAGTGCCTCTGCCATTGTCATGTTCTCCATAACAATGATTGAACCATACTTAAGTGTGAAGAGTGATGCATAAGCTGTCTGAAGGTGAAGGTCACCCTTAGCAAGCTTTGCAACCTTAACGATTGAAGGATAACCGAATGAACGGTCGCCGTCCTTGATAGCTGTACGGCGAACGAGTACTGCATTCTTAAGTGTTTCCTTAACATCAGCACCTGTTACATCGATGATGAGGTTCTTGTTACCAGCATCCTCAAGTGCCTTTACTGTGTCATAGATTTCCTCGATTGAAGCACCGCAAACACCAAGAGCAATGCCTGCCTCTGTTGCGATTGCGTTCATATCAGCGAAGTTGTCCTTATTAGCACCAACAAGAACTGGCTTAGAAGCCTTGATAGCCTCTACTGCTGCCTTTGCACAAGCAACGTCAGTTGTGTCGATGATAACAACACGACCAGCAGCGTCAGCCTTCTTTGCAAGGTCAGCAAGCTCTGTTGCCTTGCCATCCTCACCATGAACCATGATTGTCTCAACGAACTCACGCTCACCGATACGCTCGTAGTCGATCTTAGCCATGTCGGCAAGTTTTGCGTCTACTGTAGCAGCGTCCATGCATGTGCATACTGGAACTGCGAATACGTTGTGAGATACAAATGTCTTTTCATGTCTGTAAAGTACTGTCTCGCCACCGAGAGTGATCTCTTTGTCGCCAGCACCAATTTTAATTGTCTTCATTGCTGGTGCTGTTGCATCAGAAAGAAGAGCCTTAGCCTCGTCAGACATATGTGGGCACTGTTCAATCTGAAGTGCGCCCTGAGCAACCTTCATGCAGAATGCCATACATGTTGGGCATCCGCACTCTTTACAGTTAGTCTTTGGAGATAATTTGAAAATATCGAGTCCTTTTACTGCCATTTCCTTTTACCTCCTTCTTAGTTAAGTGCTGCAATCATTGCAGCAACTGTCTTGATAGCTTCTGGATGGCGCATGATAACAGCGTCAGAACCGCCTGTAAGTGCAGCAGCAGCTGTTGTGATTTCCATCTCTATAATACGTTCATCGAGAGAACCCCACTCTGGGAGCTCTTCCTCAGTCATAATTGACTCTTTAACGCCCATAGTCTCTGTTGAGATTGGAGTGATAATTGGCTGTGCGAGCTGAGCGTCGCCCTGCTGGAGAGCAGCAGCACGGATACGGTCGAGTGTTGATGCAACATACTCATAACCATAGCCAGCAGCAGCAGAGCCAGCGTTCATAACGATAGTCTTATCGTCAACGCCGAGCTGTGAGAGCATAGTGTTGAGCTGCTTTGCAAGGTTGATATCAACTGCAGACTCAGCGCCTACCTTCTGACCATAAGCGAGGCCTGCGCCAGCGCCTACCTGCTTGTAGTTCTCCTCACGTGCTGAGAGTACAAGGATATTCTTGCCCTCAAGTGCCTCAGAAATCTTGTTGAAGAGTTCTGCGTCCTTCTCTACTGCCTTGCAACCCATGATTACCAGTGGAAGTGGAGAAGCCTCAGAAACTGCCTTTGCAAGTGCTACGCAGTCCTCTACGCTTGTGTCAGCGCCGTTAGGGTCAGCTGATGCGAAGTGAAGGCAGATGAATGATACGCCTTCCATAGACTCTGCTTTCTTAGCATTCTCTACAGCGTTCTCATCGTCAAGAATTTCAAGACCGATCTTCTGTGTGTTTTCTACAGCATTGTCAAATGTGTAGAAAGGCATTACGTTCTGGCCACCGATTGTGATTGCCTTGTCGCCAGTACCAAGTGTTACAGCGTTAACACTTGAATTGAATGCCTGGAGTTTTGGTTCAAAAGCCATAGTGTATTCTCCCTTTCAAATAATTAACTATTTTAAAGTTTGAGCTCGCCCATGAGCTCGTTAAGTTTTGCCTTAATTGGAGTTTCTTCTGGAACGTAAGCGGTTGGCTTACCGTCACAGTCGTATTCATAAACGAGGTCGTCGTGTGGAAGTACGCCAAGAAGTGGCAAGTTGTACTTCTCGATTTCCTCGAGAACACCTGGGTTAAGCTCGCCGTTTGGCGCGCGGTTAACGATCAGGAAGACCTGACCAGGGTTGAGCTTTAGCTCGTCAATCATGTCGCGGATGCGCGCAACGGCTTGAATGCCGCGGCGGGAACAGTCCGAAACGAGTAACATTATGTCGACGTGAGGAAGTGTGCCGCGGCTAATGTGCTCAAGGCCTGCTTCGTTGTCGATAACAGTGTAACTGTAGTTTTTGATGTACTTATCAATTTGAGACTTCAAAAGGCCGTTAACGAAGCAGTAGCAGCCTTGGCCCTGCGTACGACCCATGACAATCATATCGAAATCTTTCTCTTCGATAAGTGCATCCTCAAATTTGAATTCGGCATAGTCAGCTTTTGACATGCCCTCTGGAATCTTGCCGTCTATCTCGGAGTGAGCAATCTCCTCACGGATTGAGCCGAGTGTTATCTCGGCTTCAACGCCTAGGACCTCATTGAGGTTGGAGTTTGCATCGGCGTCTACTACAAGGATAGGATCATCTGACTTTTTAATAAGGTAGTCGATAATCATTCCGCAGGTAGTTGTCTTGCCAACGCCACCCTTTCCTGCGACGGCTATTGTCTTATTAGCCATTATGCTCTCTCCTTCACAATCGCTTTGTTTTGAAGGAGGTCAACAAAAAGTAATGTGCCATCAATCTCAAGTTTTCTCTCCATGAGGTCCGTGAGGACAACAAGGTTATCTTTCACTTCAATCCTAGTTACATTACTCATGAGGATATTCTCGGAATCCTCTGTGTTTTCATATACTGTTGAAAGACACATGTGACTACCTCCTATGCAAGTTTTGAAAGAGCCTCTGCAAGGATATCGTTACCCTTGTGATAGTTCTCTACAGCGGCCATAACCTCTGCATAGACCTCTTCATTGCCAGCATCCTTGATGTCGAGTGCAAGGTGCTCAAGTTCATGTGTGTGCTCAGCATTGTGGCCAACCATGTACTTCATAAGAGCAACTAGTTCCTCGATTGGTGTTGCACTCTTATGTGAGTGATGTTCGTGATGCATATGCATATCAGTTCAGCTCCTTCATTTTGTTCTTAATCAATGTTATTAGCATCTCTGCCATTACTACTCTGTCCTCTGCGGCAAAAGAGCCCTCGAAGTTGTCGGAGTAGAGTATCTGTGAATTTGGTGGGAATTCGTCATCGCCTTCCCAAGTGAGGATTTGAATGAAGTAATTTGGCAGAACTTCAAATTCATATCCTGCATCACCGTGATCAACGCGTCTGGCACCTAGTGCTTCACAGGCGGCGCAGAACTTTGGAACACAGGTTCCAAAGGAAAACGCTGCGCGTTTGATACAGCGACCGGTAAATGGCTCGATATACATCTCGCCCCAAGACATCTCGCGGAATGTCTTAAAAGTGCCGAGCGACATCCTCCTCTCGAATTCTAGGAGAATTCGCATAAGGAATGTCTTGGCCTTTAAATCATTAAGACATATGGCTCTATCGTTTTCTGATGTAACAGAAAACTCCGGCCAAGTTATCTTGTACTCGTCAAAGAGGAACTCAAGAGAAAATGTACCGTCGCTGTATTTTGCGCCAGAACGAACCTCAGCCTCTTTCGGGTCAAGCTTTGAAAACAGTTCCTCATAGTGTGCAAAAGGAACTTCTTTTATATTGTCTTGTATTTCCATTTAAAACTCCTGTTTTGCACTTGGGAATCTGGATAAATCTGTGTGTGGGAGGAAACATGCTGCAATAAAGTTGTCCATATAGCCCTGATATGTTGAGAGCTCAATGTATGTCATATTGCGAGCAAGTTCACTGACCTTGTCCTCAGCATTTCTTGAAAGTACGCATGTGTATGCGCCAGCAAGTGATGAGTTGCCTATGTACTCATACTTATCAAGTTCGATGTCTGGGAACATACCAATATTAATAGCATTCTTGATATCAATACCACTTCCGATACCACCTGCTACATAGAAGTGCTCTATGCAGGATGCATCCATATCGAGGCTTGAGAGAAGTGTATCAATACCTGAGTAGATAGCACCCTTTGCTCTAACGAAGCTCTCAATATCAACCTCGTTAAGTACTATTTCGCGTCCTGTTTCAGAGTGAGCCGCATCGACTACTACATAGCTGCCCATGCCGTACTCGTCCACTTTTACCCTATCGCCCTCTCT
>JAUNQL010000198.1 GCA_030536195.1 Clostridia bacterium
TAACGCATAAAAATACCCTCCTTACTGGTTTGTCCAGTAAAGAGGGTACATATCACTTGCGCAAGTAGGCGTTTATTATTGTTATTTTATTAGGCGCCAGCCGTCCATGAGCGTAGGCAAGGCCGTAGCGAATGGAGCTCGGCTTGTAGCTAATTATTGATATGCTATTCGGCGACAGCCGTCCATGAGCGAAGGCAAGGCCGTAGCGAATGGAGCACGTCTTGTAGCTAATTATTGCTTTTTTTTCTTCAATGCTTTATCATAATGCAGAGATAAAGAGGATACGCAAATGGCAGCAGTTAATAGTAAAGATAATAAGAATAATAGCAGGAGAAGACTATCAGTAGAAGGCAGTCTTTCTCTTTCGTGCTTTTTAATTATAATAGCAGGATGGTGCGTTGCTACATATGGAGGATTTGTATCAGAAATATTTCTTCCATCGCCTACGCAGGTAATAGTAAAGCTCGTTGAACTCGCAAAAAGTGGAGAACTTTTCGCAAGCTGTTTTGATTCCACAAGACGTGTAGTAGTTGGATGGATATGGTCAGCAGTAATTGCACTTCCATGTGGAATGCTTATGGCAAGCTCTAGAAAATTTTCTGCATTCATTCAGCCAATTATTGAATTTGCAAGATACTTGCCTGTTGTTGCACTTGTTCCATTGACACTTTTGTATATGGGAATAGATGAGTCACAGAAATACATGATTATATTCCTCGGTACATTTTTCCAGCTTGTCCTTATGGTATGTGATACAGTTTCAGGTGTAGATAAAAATATGATAAACGCCGCTAAGACACTTGGCGCAGGGAAGGTTCAGGTATATACGGAAGTTATTTTCCCTGCTTCATTACCAGGCTTAATGGATGACTTTAGAATGACTATAGGTTGGGCGTGGACATATTTAGTAGTTGCAGAAATGGTAGCAGCAAGTAATGGACTTGGATATATGATTCTTCGTTCTCAGAGATATCTTGCTACAGATACAATTTTTGCAGGACTCATTATGATAGGATTAATTGGACTTGTTACAGACTGGTTATTCAGAGGTTTATCCAGATTAATTGCACCTTGGCAGGAAAGACTTACGGAAAAGAAATAATATGAAGCTTGAAGTAAAAGATTTAACAAAAATATATAGAGGAACAAACGGGGAAGTAACAGCTATCGATCATGTAAATCTCAGTGTTGAAGAATCAGAGTTTGTTATGATTGTTGGTCCATCAGGTTGTGGAAAAACAACACTCATAAATATGATTGGTGGCCTTGATAAGGCGACATCCGGTAAGGTGATACTTGATGGACATGAGGTAGAAGGTCCGGGTCCAGACAGAGGAATGGTTTTCCAGGGATATTCACTTTTCCCTTGGCTTACAGTAAAGAAAAATGTTGAATTTGGACTAAAAATGAGAAAAGTTCCAAAGGAAGAGAGAGCTAAAAAGGCTGATGAATACATTAAATTAGTTGGTCTTGAAGGGTTTGAAAATGCACTTCCAAAGCAATTATCA
Source organism: Clostridia bacterium (assembly GCA_030536195.1). Lineage (GTDB taxonomy): Bacteria > Bacillota > Clostridia > Oscillospirales > Acutalibacteraceae > UBA1227. The sequence goes on from JAUNQL010000198.1 coordinate 1,509, forward strand.
GGTGGTATGAAGCAAAGAGTTGCGATAGCAAGAACACTTGCGAATGAACCACAGATGCTACTTATGGATGAACCTTTTGGTGCTCTTGATGCGCAAACAAGAGTAGTTATGCAGGAGCTTTTGTCAAAAATAAGCCGCGAAACAAAAACAACAATTCTTTTTATAACTCATGACATAGATGAGGCAGTTTTACTTGGGAACAGAATATATGTAATGAGTAGAAGACCAGGAACAATAAGAGAAGTATTATCTGTTGACCTTCCAAAAGAAAGAAATCATGAATGTTTTGTTTTACCTCAGTTTGTAGAAACTAAAAAGAAAATCATGGATATGCTTTGGCAAGAGAGCCAAGATGC
>JAUNQL010000047.1 GCA_030536195.1 Clostridia bacterium
AATGACGTTAACTTCTCTCCAGAGAGAATTCAGTTCATTGGAAACTCTGAGCAGTACTACCTTCAGGGTCTTCCAAGAGAGGACATTAAGAAGGAATGTGTCAACAGACTTATGTCTAAATGTCCTTTGGCTATAGTATTTTCAACCAGCGTTGACGCTGATATTATCGCTTTCTTCCTACCTTATGCAGAGAAGTACAAGGTACCACTTCTCAAGAGTGATGACGAGACATCTTTCGCTGTCTCATCACTTGTTTCTTACCTCAACGTCGAGCTCGCTGAGCGTGAGTCTCGCCACGGTGTACTTGTAGAGGTTTATGGTGAAGGCGTGCTTATCACAGGTGACAGTGGTGTAGGTAAGTCAGAAAACGTAGTTGAGCTTATCAACCGTGGTCACAGACTTGTTGCTGATGACTCTGTTGAGATTAGAAAGGTGTCAAAGAAGACACTTGTTGGTTCTGCACCAGACAACATCCGTCACTTTATCGAACTTCGTGGTGTCGGTATTATCGATGCCCGCAGGCTCTTTGGTATGAAGTCCGTTAAGAACACATCTAGAATTGACCTTGTTGTCGACTTGGAAGCGTGGGATGAGACCAAGGCTTATGAGCGTATGGGTATTGATGAGGAAACTATCGATATTCTTGGTGTTAACGTTCCTCTTTGCACAGTTCCAGTTTCTCCTGGTCGTAACATTGCAATCATCATTGAAGTTGCTGCAATTAATAATCGTCAGAAGAAGATGGGCTACAATTCAGCAAAAGAACTCCTTGCAAACCTCGGCATGCTTGATGAGGAAAATGACAACAAGCCAACTGACCTTGATGTTTGGCATCAGCAGGGCTAAAAAGTATAAAAAAATAGGGCTGACTCATTACGAGTCAGCCCTTAAATTTTGCCTTAGAACAAAGCGATGAGCTTCATAATGCTCTCCTTGGCATCGCCAAGAAGGAGCTCAGCCTTGTCGCTTGTGTAGAGTGGGTTCTCAACACCAGCATAGCCTGGCTTTGTATCGAAGTTACAGATGATGATGTTTGCAGCATCAGCAACTGAGAGAACTGGCATACCATAGATTGGTGTGCCCTCAGCTTCTTTCGCTGCAGGGTTTGTTACGTCATTTGCACCAACAACGATACAGAGGTCAGCATCCTTGAAGTCGTCATCGATTGCCTTCATCTCGTAGAGCTGGTCATAGTCAACGTCTACCTCAGCGAGGAGTACGTTCATGTGACCAGGCATACGGCCAGCAACAGGGTGGATAGCATAGCGTACGTTCGCACCGTTCTCAGCAAGCTTGTCAGCGAGTTGCTTAACGTTTGCCTGAGCCTGTGCAAGAGCCATACCATAGCCAGGAACGATGATTACGTTCTTGGCATCCTTGAGTACTGCTGCAAGGTCCATACCAGATTTTGCAGGAGCAGCGTCATCAGCGGCAGCTGATGGAGCATCGTCTGCGCCGTCCATTGCAGCCATAAGCTTGATGATGGACTCCTTAGCGTCACCGAGAAGGATCTCTGCCTTGTCGCTTGTGTAGAGTGGATTCTCAACACCAGCATAACCTGGCTTTAAGTCGTAGTTGCAGATGATGATGTTCTTAGAATCAGCAACTGAAAGTACTGGCATGCCATAGATTGGTGTGCCCTCAGCTTCTTTTGCTGCTGGGTTAGTAACGTCGTTTGCACCTACAACGATTGTAAGATCAGTATTCTTAAAGTCGTCATCGATTGCCTTCATCTCGAAGAGCTGGTCATAGTCAACGTCAACCTCAGCAAGGAGTACGTTCATGTGACCAGGCATACGACCTGCTACTGGGTGGATTGCATAGCGGACATCGGCACCGTTTTCAGCGAGCTTGTCAGCAAGCTGCTTAACATTAGCCTGAGCCTGTGCAAGGGCCATACCGTAGCCAGGAACGATGATAACGCTCTTAGCGTTCTTAAGTGTTGCACCGATGTTTGATTTAGCCTCTGCTGGAGCCTCTGTCTCAGCAGCTGCAGGAGCAGTAGCGTCATCAGAATCCATTGCTGTAATAAGTTTTGAAACAGATTCCTTAGCGTCGCCAAGGAAGATTTCAACGCCGTCCTCGCGAGTGTAGAGTGGGTTCTCTACGCCAGCGTAACCAGGCTTTAAGTCAAAGTTACAGATGATGATGTTCTTACAATCAGCAACAGAGAGAACTGGCATACCATAGATTGGTGTGCCCTCAGCCTCTTTTGCAGCTGGGTTTGTAACGTCGTTCGCACCTACGATGATAGCGAGGTCGGCGTTTTTGAAATCATCATCAATTGCCTTCATCTCGAAGAGCTGGTCATAGTCAACGTCAACCTCAGCAAGGAGTACGTTCATGTGACCAGGCATACGGCCTGCAACAGGGTGGATAGCATAACGTACGTTTGCGCCGTTTGCTGTGAGTTTGTCAGCAAGCTGCTTAACGTTAGCCTGTGCCTGTGCAAGAGCCATACCGTAACCAGGAATAATGATTACGTCCTTAGCATTCTTGAGGAGAGAGCCAACTGATGGCTTTTCGCTCTTTGGAGCCTCTTCTGCCACTGCAGGAGCCTCTTCCTTTTTCTCTTCAACCTTAGCAGGTGCTTCAGCTTTCTTGGCGCCAGCACTTGTTTTGCCAAGGAGGATATCAAGGAGGCTTCTGTTCATAGCCTTACACATAATCTGTGTAAGGATGAGGCCTGAAGCACCTACGATACCGCCAACAGCAACAAGGAGTACGTCGCCAATTGCGAGACCTGCGATTGAACCTGCAACACCTGAGAAGGAGTTGAGGAGTGAAATTGTGATAGGCATGTCGGCGCCACCAACTCTGATAGAGAAGAGGAGACCGAATGCGCAAGAGAGTAATAAACCAAGTACTACCCAGATAAGCATGCTCTGTGGAACGAAGATTGCAACGATGCAAAGTATGAGTGAGCCAAAGAGTGAAACCATTGTGAGTGGGCTGTGACCAGCGATAACTACAGGCTTTGATTTCATAAGGCCCTGGAGTTTTGCGGCTGCAACAAGTGAACCAACAAGAGTAACTATACCTACAACAAGTGCAAGCATACCAGTGAAGACATCAAACCACATTGTGCTTGATGCTGGATCAAGACCAGCAAGAAGTGTGAGAATAGCAACGAAAGCTGATGCGCCACCACCGAAGCCGTTAAGAAGGGCAACGGTCTGAGGCATTTGAATCATCTTAACCTTCTTGGCAATCCAAGCGCCGATAGCACCACCGATAAGCATTGCTACGATGATTACAACAAGTGCTGTCCTTACATCTGAACCAAATACGTTGTACTGGAGCATAGTAAGTACAATGGCGAGTGCCATACATACTGCAGAAATTGTATTACCGTTGTAAGCTTTTTCAACCTTGCTCATAAGGTAGATGCCAGCAAGTACACCAAGTACAAGAGCTGCACTAAGGATGTAATAAGCTGTATCTGGTAAAAGGGAAGTAGGAATCATAGAACCAATAATCATTATTCTTTGCCTCCCTTATTGTCTTTTTTCTTAAACATCTTGAGCATGCGTCCTGTTACGCCAAAACCACCAACTACGTTGATCATAGCAAGGATGATAGCAAGGGCGCCAAAGATGTAACCAACAACAGGGTCGCCAGCTCTGCAAGCGATAACTGTTGAGGAAATAGCACCAAGTACTGTAACACCAGAGAGGGCATTCATGCCTGACATCAAAGGTGTGTGAAGGAGACTTGGCACGTTGTTGATTAGCTTATAACCAACAATCATTGAAACAATGAAAACTATTACTAAAATAATTGGATTCATCGAATTTTCTCCTTTACGTTAACTTAAAAAGAAACGCGGCCCCAAATTGATGAAGCCGCGTTTTGCTATATCTGCTTTACGCGATTGGTGAATTATTCACCCATAGCCTCAAGAGCACCAGCGTGAACGATCTTACCGTCGATTGTTGTGAGTGCTGACTTGATGATCTCGTCGTCCATATCAAGAGCGATTTCGCCGTCCTTAGTCATGAACTTAACGAGTTCGAGCATGTTGTTAGCGAACATCCATGTTGAAGATGTTGGAAGGATACCAGGAATGTTCTTAGTACCGATGATTGTAACGCCGTGCTTCTGCTCGATGCCACCCTTAGGTGTGATTTCGCAGTTACCGCCCTGGTCGATAGCGATATCAACGATAACTGAACCTGGCTTCATTGTCTTAACCATTTCCTCTGTGATAAGGATAGGAGCAAGTTTACCAGGAATAAGTGATGAACAGAAGATGATATCCATCTCTGGAACTACCTTAGCAAGAACTTCCTGCTCGTGCTTCAAAACGTCGTCTGGAAGACGAAGAGCGTATCCGCCAGGACCTACTGCGAGTTCTGCAGGTACTTCTACGTCGATGAGCTTAGCGCCGCAAGCGCCAACGCTCTCCTGACCCATAGGACGGATGTCAGCGCCGTATGTCTGAGCGCCGAGTGACTTAGCTGTTGTAAGAGCTCTCATACCAGCTACGCCAACACCAAGAACAAGTGCCTTTGCAGGTCTGATCTGACCAGCAGCGCACATGATGTTAGGAATGAACCAAGGAAGTCTATCAGCAGCCATGATCATGCCCTTGTAACCAGCGCATGTTGACATTGATGAAAGAGCATCCATTGACTGTGCACGTGAGATACGTGGGATACCATCAAGAGTGATAGAGATAACACCCTTAGCAGCCATATCCTTAACCATCTGCCAGTTAACTGGTGATGCAGGATGGATGAATGTGATGAGGTACTGACCCTCATGCATCATTTCGATTTCGTGCTTACCCTTAGCGTCGTTAAAGAGAGGCTCTTTAACCTTAAGGATAACGCTAGCCTTAGCGTAGAGGTCCTCTACGTCGTCGATGATTTCTGCGCCAGCTGCAACGTAGTCAGCATCTGGGTAGAAAGCACCAGCACCAGCATTCTTTTCAACTAAAACTGTTGCGCCGAGCTTAACGTACTCTGCAACTGTTTCAGGTGTTGCTGCTACACGATCTTCCTCGTGCATGATTTCTTTTGGGATACCAATAATCATTGTAATCCGCCTCCATTTTTATTTGAATTTTTATTACAAACCAAGGTGAAGTATAACACTAACCTTTAATAATTTCTATATGCAAAATAACCACATTTTATACCTTATTTTTTACCTATAATTAACAATTAAAAGGTTAACATTTTTGGGGGCGTATGTTATTATATTAACGTACATCTTTCGTGTAATACTATAATGAAAAGGAGGAGACACTATGAAAGATGCTAGAGCTATGGCGTTTGTAAACGCATACGGTGTACTTGGTGCACTGGAAAACTTATGCGAATTGGATGCTGATGCCAAGGCAATCTGTGCGAAGCTCAAGAATCCTGTAAACTTCTGCTTCTCAGTAAAAGACGGCCCTGTAATCACACTCAATTTCTCAACAGAGGGTTGTAAACTTACAGAAGGCGACGACGGTTGCACATGCAAAATGTCATTCGTATCACCTGATGCATTCAACAACCTCATTGACAACTCAGTACCTGGTATTCCTACAAAGAATCCAGTACAGGTTCTTGCATTCCTTCTTGGTCCTTTCACAAAGCTCACAAATATTTTGGTTAAATATTTGAGACCTTCTGATGCCGACATGAAGAACAAGGATTTCTTTGAGAAGTCAACAATTCTCACAATGTATGTAATCGGCGGCGCTATCTGCGCACTCGGTAACAACGACGAGATTTCTAAGCTTTCTGCTTCTTACATCGTTGACGGCGATATCTCTATGGGTATCACTGACAAGGTATATGTAACAGTATGCGCTAGAAATCATTATCTTACACTTAAGAAAGAAAAATGCGAAAGCCCACGTGCTGTTATGGAGTTTAAGACAATCGAACTCGCAAACGGACTTTTCAACGGCACAGCTTCAACAATGGGTGAACTTTGCGCTGGTAACATCTACATGAGCGGTATGATCAACATGCTTGATAACATCAACCGTATCCTTGATAGAGTATCAGTTTATCTTGCATAAGGAGGGGACAGAATAATGAGTAAATATCCAGAATATTCACACGTTGAATCTAAAAAATGGTTTGATAGAGCACTCGCAGCTGTTCCATCAGGCGTATACGGCCACCTCGGCCCATCAGAAGGACTTTTCCTTCCAATCACAAAATGGCCACTTATGTGTGACCATGCTAAGGGCACATATTTCTGGGATGTAGACGGCAACCGTTACATCGACTACATGTGCGCTTATGGTCCTAACGTTCTTGGTTACTGCGATGACGAAGTTGACGCAGCAGCTATTGAGCAGCTTAAGACAGGTAACTGCACAACATCTGTTTCTTACAAGATGGTAGAGTGTGCAGAGCTCCTTAAGGACACAGTTGACTGCGCTGACTGGGCATTCTTCATGAAGAACGGTTCTGACGCAACAACATTCTCAGTAATGTGCGCTCGTGCACATACTGGCAAGAAAAAGATCGTATTGTTCAAGGGTTACTACCATGGTGACTTCCAGTGGGCTCAGAAGGCTGACTATCCTGGTATCCTTCCAGAGGAAGTTGCAAACAACATAGTTATTCCTTGGTTTGATATGGAAGCTCTCCAGAGAGTATACGACGAGAATCATGGCGATATCGCTGCTATCATTGCTCAGCCTTATGACCATGGTAACTTCTATGACAACGTTTGCGCTACTAAGGAACAGTGGGCAGCAGTTCGTAAGTTCTGCGATGATCACGGTATGCTCCTTATCATCGATGACGTTCGTGTAGGTTTCCGTCTTGACCTCGCTGGTTCTGACCATTACTACGGCTTCAAGGCAGACCTTATCTGCTTCTGCAAGGCTCTTGCTAATGGTTACAACATGTCTTGCTGCTGCGGTGGCGAGCATATGAGAGCAACTGCTTCTTCAGTTGTTTATACAGGTTCTTATTGGCTTTCAGCTGAGCCATTTGCAGCTTGTATCGCTTGTATCAACAAGATGAAGAGACTCGACACTCCAACAATGTTCCGTGAAAAGGGAACAAAGCTTATGGATGGTCTTGTAGCTGCTGGTAAGACTCACAACATCGACCTCAAGGTTTCTGGTGAGCCAGCTCTCTTCTATTTCCGTATTGCTAATGATGATAACCTTATGCTCCACCAGGAGTGGATTGCTGAGTGCGTAAGCCGTGGTATCTTCTTCGCATCTCACCACAACCACTTCATCAACGCTTCACTTACTGATGCTGATATCGACTACACAATCGACGTAGCTAACGATGCATTCTCAGTAGTAGCTGAGCGTCATCCAGAGTTTGGTTTGATCAAATAATTTCGGTTATAAAAATTTTTTATAAATCTATTTGAAAGGGGAAATCAAAAATGCCTGCAAATTACGGTACTTTTGATAAAGCCGAATGGCTTCGCCTCGAGAAGAAGGCTGACGAACTTCGTCGTTTGACAGTTCAGACTTCTGTTTGGGGTGGATCAGGACATTTGGGCGGCGCTATGTCAGCTATTGACGTCATGACAATCCTTTATCACAGATTCATGAAGCTCGATCCTAATGATCCAAAATATGAGGATAGAGACCGCTTCGTACTCTCAAAGGGTCACGCAGCAGTTGGTTATGCTCCAGTTCTTGTTGATTATGGTTATATGCCAAT
>JAUNQL010000199.1 GCA_030536195.1 Clostridia bacterium
ATCCACAATCGTAAACTTTTGCAGGACCAAGAGTTGTAAGAACAGTTGCACCATATGGTAAAAATTCTGGATCAGCAGCTACACAAATGTAACCATTTTCATCTCTGATTGTCCCATCGTCAGCAACGTGTCTTCCTGGAATATCAAGACCTTCACCTGGAAGTACATGCTCTGAATAATAAGTTTCTTTATGTCCATTAAAGAAGAGAGCACCAAGTATTTCATCTAAACGGTCTTCGCATACATCATATTCTTCAGAATATAATAAATCGATTCCAGAACCATCGTCATAATCAAATTCGTCCTCTTCTTCAAAATCTTCTTCAAGAGCTTCTTCCTGTGCAGTTTCCTGCTTTGGAGTCTCTGGTCTAGGTTTTACTTTATATTTATTTTTTACAGGAGATGCAACAGCAGGCGTACCAGCTAAAACAATAGTTGGTCGACCTATGTTTACTAAAGCAACAATCATAACAGCTAAAGCTAAAACGCCTGCTGTAAGTAAAAGTGCTTTTTTAAGTATTGAGTTTGATTCAAAATATTTTTTCAAATTATTCTCCTGTTTTGCCACAAATATTACGTGGTTTTAGAATTATAACACATATTTTGACATTGTAAAGTAATATTTTTGTAATATTTAATAGACATTTTTCTTAATTTTGTATATATGAAGAAAAAATTCTAAATGATATAATAAAATAGGTTATTAATTTAAAAATAAGTTGGAGGTAATATTATGAAAATTTTAGGTGTTTCGTTTGGAACAAAAAATGGAAACAACGATACTATCTGCCGCATTGCATTAGAAGAAGCTCAAAAACAAGGCGCAGAAGTTGAGTTCATCCATCTTTTAGACTGGAATATTGAACATTGTACAGGTTGCTGCGCATGTTCAGTAGGACTCGTAACAGGAAAAGGAAATATTTGTACTAGAAAAGATGACTTTGCAGAATTTTGGAACAACCATGTTTTGGCAGCTGACGGAATTCTCTTTGTAGATCCTATTTTTGAATCTGGCTGCTCAGGCTTATTCAAAACTGTTATGGACAGAGTTGGCCCAGGACATGACCTTGCTATGAATATCGTTGGTGATAAGATTAGTAAAGAAGCTGGTGGCCCAGGAATCGATCCTCGTTTCTTAATCCCTAAGGTTACATCTTATATTGCAATCGGCGGAAGCGATTGGGGCGAGAGAGCAGAAGCTGACCATGCTATGGTTTCAATGAGCCCTGCATGGAAAGTAATCGACAATGAAAGATTCCAGTGGTGCAAAGATATTCTTATGCAAGAAGACAAGAAAGAGCGTACTCGTCAAATAGCTCGCAACCTTGTTGAAGCTGCAAAAGATATCGAAAACGCTAAATGGGCTGGAAAACCTGGAGTATGTCCTCACTGCCAAGGTAATGAATTTTATATTTACCCAGGAACAAAAGATGTTGTTTGTGATCTTTGTGGATTACATGGAACACTTGTTGAAGAAGACGGAGCATTCAAGTTTGTATTCAAACCTGAAGATGAGCACAAAGCTCATGATACAGTATCTGGAAAATTCCTTCATGTTGATGATATTCAGGAAAATGAAGGTCGTTTAGCTAGCCTTCGTACAAACGAAGAGTTCAAAGCTCTTAAAGCTAAATATGCTGAGATGTTCCCACCTGTTCCAGCACCAGGTAAATAATTTAGAAAAATTTTTTGATAAGAGAAGGTTTTGGCAAAGGAGCCCTTTAAGTAGGGCTCCTTTAGTTTTGTTTGAACATGCTTCGCGTTTAGATTATAATAGCTTATGTTTGGAGATGTATCGAAGTGGTCATAACGAGCCGCACTCGAAATGCGGTTGTCGGGTAACCGGC
>JAUNQL010000048.1:0-2648 GCA_030536195.1 Clostridia bacterium
AGTTGGGATGTAGTCCGCAGAATGCGCCTTGAAAAATTCGACCTACACTGCGCAAGCAATCTATCAATCTCTGAATTTTTCACCAAGTAATTCAAGGACTATAGCCCAACTGGACCTTTTAGTTTTGAAATAAAAAAAGACAGGCTGTGAAAGCCTGTCCTTTGAGTGGTCAAACTAATATAAGGTGTTGCCGGCGGAGTCGGTGGCAACGATGAGTGGGAAATCCTTGAAGGTTAGGCGCTTGACTGACTCGGGACCGAGGTCAGGGAAAGCGATAACTTCAAGGGACGTGATGCACTTGGAGTAAAGTGCACCGGCACCACCGATGGCGGCAAAGTATACGGCGCCGTTGCGAACGAGTGCCTCGTTAACGGCGTCATTGCGAGCACCCTTGCCTATCATAGCGGAGAGACCCAAGTCAAGGAGCCTCGGTGCGTATGGGTCCATACGCCCAGAGGTTGTAGGGCCTGCGCTGCCGATAGCAAGGCCGGCTGGCGCCTCGGTCGGGCCGCAGTAGTAGATGCAGGCGCCGTCCAATGGGAAAGGAAGCTCCTCGCCATTGTCGAGGAGCTCAAAAAAACGTTTATGAGCAGCGTCCCTTGCAGTATAGACTGTGCCAGATAGGAGAACCCTATCGCCAGCTCGCAAGGTGCGCGCTTTTTCTTTCAATTCATCAGTTCTTATTCTTACTTGAGACATAAGTCTTGCCACCCTTTTTTGTGACAGTGTTCTTGTTAGATGTAATTATTGTTGGCTGCTTTTTGCGCTCGTATGGCATCTCAAAGGTAAGTGGAGCGTCCAAATCAGCGAGATTCTCTACTTCCCTTTCAGTTGTCTTCTGTGGTGCTGGTGCAGGTGCTGGAGCCTCCTGTGGCTGCTCCTGTGCACGGGTTACCTGAAGCCTTGCCTTGAGCATAGCATTTTCTTTAAGTAATTCATTTGTCCTAGCGCTCAGGTCACGTACCTGACGCACGAGGCCTTCGTTTTCAAGTTGAATCTTCTCAATGTAGTCCATTGTAGCCTTCTTATCAAAGCCAAGTGGGACTGTCTTGATGAGAATGTCGTTCTCCTGTTTTGACATAATTACTCCTTATATTACTTGCTGAGTAGATTGTTGCACCAATCGATAACATCAGCCTTAACAGTGTCCTTGTCGAGTTCGTTAAGCAATTCGTGTCTATCGTCTGGGTAGAGTTTAAGTGTTACGTTGCTGTGGCCCTTCTTGTACTCATTTGATACAGTTTCAACGCCCTTACCATAGCTGCCTACTGGATCCTGCTCACCAGCGATGAGGAAGATTGGAAGGTTAGCTGGGGTCTGGTTGTAGCATGCCTTGGAGTTGATGTATACAAGCATCTCAAGCATGTCCTTAAAGCCCTGGTTTGAGAAGCAGAAGCCACAGAATGGATCTGCTATGTACTTGTCAACGATTGTCTCCTTCTTGGTGAGCCAATCAAAGTCTGTGCGCTTTTCGGTCTTGTTGTTGTATGAACCGAAAGCAACACTGTTGATTACTGTGCCAGGAGCCTTAGGGCCCTTGAATTTGATAAAGCCACTTGCAAGTGCAATAGCAATGCCTGCTGCTGGGTTAGGTCCGCCTGTACCGCAGAGAACAGCACCAGCGAGGTCATCACCGTGGAGTGAAATATACTTTCTAGCAACGAATGAGCCCATTGAGTGGCCAAAGAAGAATACTGGAAGGCCTGGGTTCTCGCTCTTTGCTATGTCTGTGAGTTTTTTACAGTCACTAACAAATACATCGCCTGCTGAGTTGCTCTGGCCAAAATAGCCAAGTGGATACTCGCTGTTAACTGATTTGCCATGACCAATGTGGTCGTGCGCATATACAACGAAACCAGCATCTACGAGGGACGCGATAAAGTCCTCATAGCGATCGATGTATTCGGCCATACCGTGAGTAATCTGGAATATAGCCTTCTTCTCCATTCCTTCAAAACGAGCAGCATGGATTTCGCAATCACCTACTGTTGATGTAAAGAAGAAATCTGTTCTGTTCATTGACATGATAAATCACCCCAAAACGAAATTGCTAAATAAACATTTTAGTCTTAAAAGATTAATATTACAAGCACTTTATTGTTAATTATTCTTTTCGTAGATACACTTGAGGCCCTCCATAAGGAGGTTTTTGTTTACGATAATGCTGTGGCTACAGTGCTTGATTACAACTGGTGAAAGTCCGCCAGTTGCAACTATCGTCTTAACTGGAGCCCCTACTTCCTTCATCATCCTCTCAATTGTGCCATCAATCATATCAGCAGTGCCATAGACCATACCAGAGCGGATACACTCTGGTGTGTTGGTGCCGATAGACGCCTTTGGTGACTTGAGAGCGATGGATGAGAGCATGGAAGCGCCACCAGCCAAAGCATCGAGTGAAATCAAAAGACCAGGGGCAATTGCGCCACCAAGGAAGTCGCCATTTTCACCTAAAATGGTGATCTTGGTAGCAGTGCCAAGGTCAACTATGATACATGGTAATTCGTACTGTGAAAGTGCTCCAACGGCTGTTGCGCAGAGGTCTGCGCCAAGCTCCGCAGGGTTATCAAGCTTGATATTAAGGCCAGTTTTAACACCTGGGCCCAAAACAAGCGGAGTCTTGCCAATTGCCATCTCTACGCCCTTTT
>JAUNQL010000048.1:2658-7586 GCA_030536195.1 Clostridia bacterium
GTGTGAGTTCTGGTACAACAGAACTGATAGCAGCACCTTCAAATTCCGGATTTTCTATACCGTTAATTTTTAAAATGCTGTTTAAGCTTATTGCGAACTGGTCTTCCGTGATGGTTCGATCAGTTGCTAGTCGAGACACAAAGAGGAGCTCGTCTCTCTTGAACACACCAATAGTGACATTTGTGTTTCCCGCATCAATAACTAAAAGCATTTGCTCACCTCGAAAAAAGAATCTAGGACGGCTGAATCATCAGCCGTCCTTTAAATTTAAATTAAAGTTGTTTACCGCAGTTAGTGCAGAATTTTGCACCTGGTGCGATAGCTGTGCCACACTCTGGGCAGAAGCCACCTGCTGGTGCTGCTGGCTTTGCAGCGCCACATGATGTGCAGAAGTTACCACTGTTTGAAGCGCCACATGCGCATGTCCAACCACCTGCTGCAGGTGCTGCAGCTGCTGGAGCTGCTGGCTGTGGGTTCTGGTTAGTCATCTGGCCGAGACCAGCGCCACCGATAGCGCCCATGCCGAGGCCGATGCCCATGATGCCGCCTTCGCCGCCGTTTTCACCAGCAGCCTTAACGCCCTCTGCCATTGTCTTCTGAACGTCGTAGTTAGCAGCATTTGTGTTAGCGCCCATATTGAAGGCTCTCTGCATCTCCTTGAGTGCTTCCTTGTCCTCATCTGTTGGCATGAATGCGCCGTTTACTGTGAATGTGCAAACTTCAAATCCACGCTCACCAGCCCATTCTTGGCTTAAGTTGTTGTTGATGAGATCCTTGATAGCACTTGCATGTGAACCGATTGCAGTGTATGCAACTGGCTGCTGTGTACCAAGAGTTGAGATAGCCTCACCAATCTTGTCAAGGATACCTGACTTTAAGTTAGAGAGAATGCCATCATCCTCAAGAGATACTACTACGTCACCATCTGTGCCAGCGAACTGAGCGCCGATGTTCTGATAGAACTTGAGTGGGTCAGAAACCTTAACTGTGAGCTGACCGTTGCCCTTGATTGTGATATCAAGCTGCTCGCCCATAGCACCTGTGTGATGGAATCCGATGTCACCGCAACCCCATTTAACTGGAGAAGTGATGAGTTCGCACATGTTGATGAAGAATACTCTCTGTGAGCTGAAACGCTGTCCGCCAGCCATCCACTGATCAGCAACTTCCTTACCGAGCTTCTTGATTGTGTCTACAAGGTTGTCCTTGAAAGAACCATCAGATGCTGGGATGAAAGATGGAGCTGATGACTCATCATATGTGTAACGACCTGGCTCTGCGCAGAATTCTACGATTGCACCGTTCTCAACGAGAATCATTGCCTGACCCTCTTGAACGTCAATACCTGAGCCTGCAGAGATGAGGTTGTCATCTGCCTTAGTGTTCTTGCCCCCACCAACGATGATTTTTTCACCGCGCTTCATGATAACGCCAGCCATATCGCCTGATTGGAAGTACTCTTTCCAAGCGGCTGATGCGGCAACGCCTGATACTGCGCCTGTAAGTCCTACTGCTTCAGCAATTTTCTTAAGTCCCATAATATTTGTCTCCTTTTCATAAGAGTTATTTAAAAATTAATCTTCCGTAATGGAAGCTACGAACCAAGAATAGAGTGTGTCCATTACAAGTTTTGCTCCACAGTATGGACACTCATGAACATCAGCAACGCCTATTGTTGCGTTGCAGTTTGGGCAGACATAGCTGAAAACAGCTGTATCGTCACCCTTGTTAAACCTAAGTGAGTAGTTGATCTTGTACCTAGTTTCACGCCTTACAGTTTTCTCGGAATCACTCAAGTTAAAACCACAGGAAACTTGATACTTAATTGTAGCATAATCCTCGGATTTTTGATATCCAGAAATAGCAAACTTGTTAAATACTACGTCACTTACCTTGAGAGGTTCAGCTGACTTCTCAATTGACGCCAAAACTTCCTCTCCGACATTCTTTGCGTTAATAGCCTCGGCACCCTCGTACTTTACTGCAAGGTACTCCCTGATAAAGTCTTGGATGTCAACCTCGGCATCCGACATACTCCAGTTGTTAAAGTCAGCCATAATCTTTTTAAGATAGACGTCTGTTGCGCCTGTAACTGACTTTGGCTTTGGAGCCTCGGCACCCTCAAGGAATGTCATCGCTGCCTCTGCGACGTTATATATCTGTGACGGTGTGAGGCCTGTTGCACCGACCGTCACATCCATAACTTCGTCGCGAAGTTTGTCTATAATTTGGTCTTTCATGCTCATTAGAAGCCGTGACCTCCTCCACCGTGGGAGCCGCCGCCACCACTTGAGTGACCACCGCCGCCACCGGAGCTCTGCTGCTTATAGAAGTCATGAATGACCTCTTCGCGATGTCCAAGGAACGTATCGTTCTTGGAGAGAACGCTAAATGTTGCAAGATACTCGGAAGCCTTTGGCACTTTGTTGCTCTTGTTATGAATTGCAAACAAGATAAGTGGCAATACAACTGCTACTATTGCTGCTGCGATAAGAGATGCCTTAGTTGGCATCCATGGATTTGGATAGAGATAGTCAAATGTGACATCTGTTGTCTTCTCAAAGCATTTGAAGTAATCACCATCTGATGCATATTGATATGTCTTGTCAAGCAAGTCATAAGCCTTGCTTGATGAGATTTTACCTGCGATAGTGCCTGCTGTGTTGATATAGACCTCTCTGTTATCCATATCAACAGCGAAGAGCAAACCATCAACATCGTTTCCAGAACCGTTTTCTACGAACTTTGAAATGTAGTAATCATAGAAATCGTCTGTGAAATCCATGGTGCTGCGGCCGTATGCATCGCTGTAAGTTAAGTATGCAACGTAGAGACCACTTTCATCCATCTTAGTCTTCGCGAGTTTAGAAAGTTGCTTCTCCTCGCTGTCAGACAAGATGCCTGCAAAGTCATATACATAGTCATACTTGTTAGCTTCATCCATCATGAGATCAAGGAATGGAGCCATGTATGAGTATGAGTAGCCATTGGATGTTGTGTAGTTATCGCTGTTGTCAGAAAGCTCGCCGTTGTAAGCGACAATTGACTCGCCTACACATTCCTCAAAGAATGAGAAGGCATCGAAAGAATCCGAAGTGTCGCATGCCTTGTCAAGGATGGTGCCCATCTCGTCATTGGTGATCTTGCTCTCAACGTCACCAATCTGACGACCATTTACGACATTGTTAGCAAAGTCAACTGTAAAGATAACTACATTTGAGTTGCCTGATGCTAGGTAATAGTCATAAAAATCAGTGACAAATGTAGTTGTATCAACACCGTATGTGTCGTCAACTGTTATGAAAATAACGTTGAATCCGAGTGAATTGTACATGCCAGTGCTAAGGCCACTGAGGTACTCCTCATCGGATGGCATAAGTGTATCAGCAAAATCGTATACATCATCGTGCAGATTAGCTGATGACATAAGTGAGTCAAGTCCTATGACCATCTCGTCATCAGCAGTGAGTGCAAAGCTTGGAATCGCAAGAGCGAAGCAGAGAGCAACTGCAATAATAAGTGAAATAAGTTTCTTCATAATGCAGCACCCCCCTACATTGTTATGAGCCTTACAATCAAGGCTACAACTTGAGTTCCAACAAATCCGCCGCCTGCTGCGAGCGCGACTTTAAGCTTGCTTATAGGGAGTTTACCGGCAATTTTGCCTGTTTCGCCGTTTACTGCGAACTGATGAAGTTCGCCCTTGTAATCGACATTGAAAAGCCATACTGGCAACATTGCGTACTTAGATTCCACATTTTTATAGGTTGGTGAGTAGTTTGTAACTACTTTCTCCATAAATGGGCCGGCCTGAGCCATTGCCTCACCTGATACACAGGTGCGAGAGCGCTCCTTGGCGTCCTCAATTTTAACCTCTGCTGACTCGTCATACTCCTCAGCATAGAAACCAGCCATGTATGCTGGATTGAAATCGGTAAGTTTGGAGTAATCGAAAGGTTCGATTGCGCCCATCAACTTGTCATCAAGATTTTTAAGACCATCGGTTGGGATACTTGAGAAGCGTCCATCAACCTGCATGTCAATTGAGAACATCTCATGGTCTATTACCTTGTCGTCGCCACGTTTGTGGCTGTGGGTGTTCTCCGCAGCAATTACAACATGAGCATTCTCATCGTATGAGTGAAGCCAGAAAGGTACGTATACGCCCTTTACCTTCTTGATTACGCTCTGTTTGTTAAATACGCTTGGAGCCAAAACGCCCTTCTTTGAGTATGCTTGATATATCTCTTTTGCCTTCTTCTCGTCGATGGCAAAAGGAATTACTGCATCTGGCTCAAAATCACCAACAAGTTTATCCGAAAGAGAAATAGCCCTTCCACAGAAGGCACAGGTTGTTGCGATAGTAGATTTAGAAGTAATAACCTCTGCGCCACAGTTCTTGCAGGAGTAAACAACCAGGTCAGATGTATCCGTCTTGGACGAATCGTCCGAGACCTTGTCCTGATCTGTGGTCTCACGTGAGACCTTCTCCTCCTGCGCTGGTGCCGCAGGTTTCGCAGCGGATGAGGCAAGCGCATCTAGCTCGTCTGGCTGATACTGCTTACCGCAGTATTCACACTTGAGCGCGCTGGCATCCGCGTCCCAATATAGCTCGGCAGAGCAATTTGGGCAGTTATATTTCTTCGTAGGACAACACCTCCTAACTATTTAATAACAAAGATATTATACCATATTAATGGCGAGCAAAAAATAAATAATTATAAAAAAAGGTTGCAATTTGTAACTTTTTCTGTTATTATGCCAATTGTAACAAAACGGTTACAAAACAATTACAGAAATTTAGGAAGTGTTACTATTCTAAAACAAAAGACAAGAATAACAGCTGTTATCCTCCTTGTTGCGTGTGTTTTCTCAGTAATCACAATCGCAAATGCGAAGGGTAATATGAGTGAAGTTACAATTGAATC
>JAUNQL010000001.1 GCA_030536195.1 Clostridia bacterium
CCACATAAGAAGGCATGCACCAGCTGTGAGAACCATGATAATTACAAGAGCCTGTAATACAGCAGAAGCACCTGTGTAAGGTGTGCCGTCAGCAGCTGTTGTGATATATCCGCCGCTTCTGAGATAGAAGAAGTAAGCTGCAGACTGAAGTACTGCGATGATTACCGCACCAATTCTGGTGATAAAGCTAATCTTTTTCTTGCCTTCTTCGCCCTCTTTTGCGAGGTTTTCAAGTGCTGGGATAGCAACTGTCAAAAGTTGAATAATAATTGATGAGTTAATGTATGGTGTGATTGACATTGCAAACAATGTACCATAATTGAACGCATCACCAGTCATCATGCTGAGGTAGTTCATGAAGTTTGCTCCACCTGTATCTTGAATGATACCGCTTGCAGCATCGGTGAATGGAACTGGAATTGCAGCACCTAATCTAAAAAGCAAGAGAATAAGTGCTGTAAAAAGCATCTTTTTTCTAAGGTCTGGTACTTTAAAAGCGTTGAGAAGAGTCTGCAACATTTTAAACCACCTCTGCCTTTCCGCCGGCTGCTTCTATTTTTGCCTTTGCAGCCTCTGAATAAGCGTTAACCTTAACATTAAGTTTTTTCTTGAGTTCGCCGTTACCAAGAACCTTGATACCGTCTTTCTCGCTCTTGATAAGACCAGCTTCGATAAGAGCAGCTGCATCTACTGTTGCACCTGACTTGAAGCATCTCTCAAGATCAGAAACGTTTACTGTAACGATTTCCTTAGCGAATATGTTGTTGAAGCCTCTCTTTGGAAGTCTTCTCTGTAAAGGCATCTGTCCACCTTCAAAGCCTGGACGCTGACCTTTACCTGCTCTTGCGAGCTGACCCTTGTGACCCTTACCAGCAGTTTTACCCTGGCCAGAGGCTGGGCCTCTACCTATGCGCTTAACGTCCTTCTTAGAACCAGCGGCAGGTGTGAGTTCATGTAATTTCATAATACCTTTACCTCCGATTAAGCCTTTGTAACTGTGATAAGGTGAGAGATCTTTTTGATCTTACCCTGTGTCTGAGCATTGTCTGGCTGTGTTGAAACATCGCCAATCTTATGAAGACCAAGTGAGTAAGCGGTAGCAATCTGGTCTTTCTTGCTGCCGATGAGGCTCTTAGTGAGCTTTACTTCAACAGTTTCTACTGATGTCTTAGCCATTTTGACCGCCCTCCTTAACCTAAAATCTCTTTAGCGGATTTGCCGCGGATTTCAGCAACTTCTTCTACATTGCGGAGCTTTGAAAGACCGTCAATTGTAGCCCTTACAACGTTGCAAGGATTGTTAGAACGAAGTGCCTTTGAACGAATGTCCTTGATACCAACTGTCTCTACAACAGCACGAACAGGACCACCAGCGATGACACCAGTACCTGGTGCAGCTGGCTTAAGAAGTACAACGCCTGCGCCGTACTTACCAGTAATCTCGTGAGGGATTGTTGTACCCTTAAGAGATACCTTAATCAAGTTCTTCTTTGCGTCTTCGATACCCTTGCGGATAGCATCTGGAACTTCGCCTGACTTACCAATACCGAAGCCTACGATGCCGTTGCCGTCGCCAACAACTACCAAAGCTGCAAATTTATAGATACGTCCACCTTTAACTGTCTTTGATACACGGTTAATGGTAATGACTCTCTCTTGTAACTCTAAATTAGAAGCATCTATTTTACTAGCCAAAAGTTTTTCCTCCTTACCATTATTAGAACTTAAGGCCACCCTCACGGGCACCATCTGCAAGTTCTGCTACACGACCATGATAAACGTAGCCACCACGATCAAAAACTACTTCTTCAATGTTCTTCTTAAGTGCACGCTCAGCAAGGATCTTACCAAGTTCCTTAGCTGCGTCCTTGTTTCCACCGTACTTCTTGAAGCTCTTCTCGTTTGTAGAAGCGCTGCAAAGAGTCACACCAGCTACGTCGTCAATAATCTGAGCGTAGATGTTGTCAAGTGAGCGGTAAACGCAAAGACGTGGGCGTGAAGCTGTACCAGAAATTTTTCCGCGTACTCTCTTATGACGCTTAAGACGAGCTTTATTTGAATCTGCCTTATTAACCATAATTTAATTTCACTCCTTCTCTTATTATGCGCCTTTACCGGCTTTGCCTTCTTTACGGCGGATATGTTCGTCCATGTACTTAATGCCCTTGCCCTTATATGGCTCAGGTGGACGCTTTTCACGTACTTCTGCTGCGAACTGACCAACCTTCTGCTTGTCAATACCTGAAATAGTGATAACCTTATCATTTACTTCAGCCTTAACACCATCAGGGAATGGCATTTCTACAGGATGTGAATAACCGATGTTAAGAACAAGCTTGTTGCCTTCAACTGAAGAACGGTAACCTACACCGTTAACCTCAAGCTGCTTTGAGTAACCGTTTGTAACGCCCTCAACCATGTTAGCAATAAGAGTTCTTGTAAGACCATGAAGTGAACGATTCTCTTTCTGATCGTCTGGACGAGTTACCTTAATCTCGGCACCGTCGATTTCAACCTTCATGTTCTGATGCACTGTTCTAGTAAGTTCACCCTTTGGGCCCTTTACAGTAACAGTGTTGCCGTCGAGCTTAACTTCTACGCCGGCAGGAATTACGATTGGCGAATTGCCTATACGTGACATACCTGTTACCTCCTTACCAGATGAATGCGAGAACCTCGCCGCCTACGTGAGCCTTGCGAGCTTCCTTATCTGTCATAATACCTTTTGATGTTGAGAGGATAGCAATACCGAGACCCTTCATTACCTTTGGCATGTTTTCACAGTCAGTGTAAATTCTAAGACCTGGCTTTGATACTCTCTTGAGACCAGTAATAACTGGTGACTTGTTTTCGCCATACTTGAGTACGATTTCAATCATACCCTGCTTACCGTCTTCTTCAACGGTGAAGCTCTTGATATAGCCCTCATCTACAAGAATCTGAGCAATAGCTTTCTTCATGTTAGATGCGGGAACTTTAACTGTATCATGTTTAGCTGCATTAGCATTTCTAATTCTTGTGAGCATATCTGCTACTGAATCTGTAATCTGCATTTGCATTTCCCTCCTTAGTTATTGCTCAAATTACCAGCTTGCCTTTTTAACGCCAGGAATCTGGCCCTTGTGTGCAAGCTCTCTAAAACAAATACGGCATACGCCATACTTCCTGAGGTAGGCATGTGGTCTACCGCAGATCTTACATCTGTTGTACTGTCTTGTTGAATATTTAGCTGGACGAGCCTGCTTAACCTTCATTGATTTCTTAGCCACGTGTCTTCCCTCCTTATCTAGTAGCAAATGGAGCGCCCATGAGTGAGAGGAGCTCTCTTGCTTCTTCGTCTGTGTTTGCTGTTGTTACGAAACAGATATCCATACCACGAATAGCGTCAATCTTGTCGTATTCGATTTCTGGGAAAATAAGCTGTTCCTTAACACCCATTGAATAGTTACCACGACCATCAAATGAGTCTGGGTTGATACCTCTAAAGTCTCTTACTCTTGGGAGTGCCAAGTTGAAGAATCTGTCGAGGAATTCGTACATTCTATCGCCACGAAGTGTAACCTTTACACCGATTACCATGCCTTCACGGAGTTTGAAGTTAGCTACTGACTTCTTAGCCTTACAAATAACTGGCTTCTGACCAGTGATGATTGAAAGGTCGCTTATGATAGCATCTACTACCTTAGCGTTATCCTTAGCTTCGCCGCAACCTACGTTGATAACAATCTTATCAAGCTTTGGAATCTGCATAACTCTCTTGTATTCGAACTTCTTCATAAGAGCAGGTGCTACTTCTTTGGTATACATTTCTTTAAGTCTTGCCATAAGGTTTAGCCCCCTCCTTCTTATTCAAACTGAGCGCCGCACTTCTTGCAAACGCGTACTTTTTTACCTGTCTTCTTGTCTACTGCGTGTCCTACACGAGTAGCCTTGCCGCACTTAGGGCAAACAAGCTGTACCTTATCAGCATAGAGAGCACTCTCTGCCTTGATAAGTCCGCCAGCTTCGCCCATCTTGCGAGGCTTAACATGCTTTGTGATGATGTTGATGCCTTCAACAATTATCTTGCCTTCAGAAGGTGCAACCTCAAGTACCTTGCCCTTCTGGCCACGGTACTTACCGTTGATAACGATAACTTCATCACCTGTTTTAACGTGAACTTTATTATTCATTATCTCTCGCACCTCCTATTAAAGTACCTCTGGAGCAAGGCTCAAGATCTTTGTGAAATCCTTTTCACGAAGCTCACGAGCTACAGGTCCAAAAATACGTGTTCCTCTTGGTGTCTTATCTTCACGGATAAGAACTGCAGCGTTCTCATCAAAACGGATGTATGTACCGTCGTCACGACGAACACCCTTCTTTGATCTAACTACTACTGCTTTTACTACTTCGCCTTTTTTAACGCCGCCACCTGGTGTAGCCTTCTTAACTGATGCTACGATGACGTCGCCTATATTGGCATACCTCCTGCCAGTACCTCCAAGCACACGAATGCACATGATTTCTTTTGCGCCTGAATTGTCGGCAACCTTGAGGTAACTCTGTTGTTGTACCACAGTGGTTCCCTCCTTAATTACTTAGCCTTTTCGATGATTTCAACTACACGCCAATGCTTATCTTTTGAGATTGGACGAGTTTCCATAATAAGAACCTTGTCGCCAACATGGCATTCGTTATTTTCATCGTGTGCTTTGATTTTTACTGTACGGTTTACGATCTTCTTATAAAGTGGGTGCTTAACCCTATCTTTTACTGTAACTACTACAGTCTTGTCCATCTTATCTGATGAAACGAGGCCGACCTGAGTCTTTCTAAGATTTCTTTCCATGACTTAATCCTCCTTAAACTCAAGCATCTTCGCCGTGAAGTTCGATATCGCGCTGAATTGTCTTAATTCTAGCGATGTCCTTCTTAACGGCCTTGATGCGCATTGGGTTTTCGAGCTGATTGATAGCCTGCTGGAAACGAAGCTTAAAGAGTTCGTCCTTAAGTTCAAGAAGCTTAGCATCAAGCTCAGCGGCGGACAGTTTCTTAAGTTCTGATGCTTTCATTACTGCTCACCGTCCTCTTTCTTTACAAATTTACATTTAATTGGGAGTTTGTTAGATGCAAGACGCATAGCCTCGCGAGCAAGTTCTTCATCAACGCCTGCGATTTCGAACATAACTCTGCCTGGCTTAACTACTGCTACCCAATATTCTGGGGAACCTTTACCTGAACCCATTCGAGTTTCAGCTGGCTTCTCTGTGATTGGCTTGTCTGGGAAAATCTTAATCCAAACCTGGCCACCACGCTTAATATAACGTGTCATAGCAATACGGGCTGCTTCTATCTGGTTAGCTGTGATCCATGCTGGCTCTAAAGCCACAAGACCATAATCACCATAAGTTACTGTATTGCCACGAGTTGCCTTACCAGTAAGACGGCCTCTCTGCTGTCTTCTGTATTTAACTCTCTTTGGCATTAACATTACTTAGCTCCCCCTTCCTTCTTATTTGCCTTACGTGTATCGTGAAGAACTTCACCCTTATAGATCCATACCTTTACGCCGATACGGCCGTAAGTTGTATCTGCCTCAGCAAAACCGTAGTCAATGTCTGCACGGATTGTCTGAAGTGGAATAGTACCTTCCTTGTAGCTCTCTGAACGAGCGATTTCTGCGCCACCAAGACGACCAGAAACCTGAGCCTTGATACCCTTAGCGCCAAGTCTCATTGTTCTACCGATAGCGAGCTTAAGAGCACGACGGTAAGAAACACGCTTCTCGAGCTGTGCAGCGATTGACTCTGCAACAAGCTGAGCGTCAAGGTCTGGCTGCTTGATTTCGATGATGTTCAAAGCTACTTCTTTACCAAGTCTCTTTTCACATTCAGCCTTAAGCTTCTCGATCTCAGCGCCGCCGCGACCGATTACCATACCTGGCTTTGCGCAGTGGATGTTGATGCGAACGCGCTTAGCGTCACGCTCAATCTCTACCTTTGGCACACCAGCAGAAGCGAGTGACTTGAGAAGGTACTCTCTGATTTCATAGTCTTCGTGGAGAGTGTCTGCGAACTGGCTCTTGTTTGCATACCAGCGAGACTCCCAGTCCTTAATTACGCCAACTCTAAGACCAGTTGGATTAACTTTCTGTCCCATGTTTTACCTCCTCCTCTTATTCTGCTTCCTTAAGTGTAAGGGTGATGTGCGATGTCTTTTTATTAATTCTGTATGCACGACCCTTAGACATAGGTCTAATACGCTTGAGTGTAGGACCCTGATCAACAGATGCATAAGCAACATAAAGTTTGCTTGTGTCCATGTCCTTCTGCTCTGCGTTTGCGATTGCTGACTTTAATAACTTTACAAGAACCTCACTTGCAGATTTTGGTGTGTTCTTGAGAATAGCCATTGCCTTATCAGCTGGTTGATTTCTAATAAGATCAAGTACAATCTTAACCTTACGAGGTGCGATTCTAACGAATGTTACCTTAGCTGTTGCTTCCATTTAAAAACACTCCTTTCTGCATTATTTACCGGTCTTTGAACCAGCATGTCCTCTGAATGTTCTTGTTGGTGCGAACTCACCAAGCTTGTGGCCTACCATATCTTCAGTAACGTATACTGGAACGTGCTTACGTCCATCGTGAACTGCGAAAGTATGACCAACGAACTGTGGGAATATTGTTGAAGAACGGCTCCATGTTTTAAGTACGATCTTCTCGCCACTTTCGTTCATCTTTTCAACGCGTGCGAGGAGCTTAGGTTGTACGTATGGGCCCTTTTTAAGACTTCTGCTCATTATTCATAACTCCTTTCACAATTACTTTCCGTTACAACGTCTTACGATCATCTTATTGGAAGCCTTTTTCTTATTACGTGTCTTATAACCAAGAGCTGGCTTACCCCAAGGAGTAACAGGACCTGGACGACCGATTGGTGACTTACCTTCACCACCACCGTGTGGGTGGTCGTTAGGGTTCATAACTGAACCACGTACTGTTGGGCGAATGCCAAGGTGACGTGTACGTCCAGCCTTACCAACCTTAACGTTAGCGTGGTCTGTGTTGCTAACCTGGCCGATTGTAGCCATGCAGTTGATTGGAACGTTGCGAAGTTCGCCTGATGGCAAACGAAGGAGTGCATAAGCACCTTCCTTAGCCATAAGCTGAGCTGCGTTACCAGCAGAACGAGCGAGCTGTCCGCCGCGACCTGGGTAAAGCTCAACGTTGTGGATGAATGTACCTGTTGGTACGTTTGCAAGTGGAAGAGCGTTACCTGGCTTGATGTCAACGTTTTCGCCTGCTTCTACTTTATCTCCAACCTTAAGACCTACAGGAGCAAGGATGTATGCCTTCTCGCCGTCCTCATACTGGATGAGTGCAATAAATGCTGAACGGTTTGGATCGTACTCAAGAGTGAGTACTGTAGCTGGCATATCGAACTTCTGTCTCTTAAAGTCGATAATACGATACTTTTTACGGTTTCCGCCACCGCGGTGACGAACTGTGATTCTACCATAACTGTTGCGGCCTGCATTCTTGTTAAGAGGAGCAAGTAAGCTTCTCTCTGGTGCAACCTTTGACAGTTCGGAGTAATCTGTAACGGACATATTTCTTGTGCCGTTAGTAACTGGCTTAATGTTTCTAATTGCCACTTTGATTTCCTCCCTTTTGATTACATCATACCGTCGAAGAACTCAATTGTCTTTGAGTCTTCTGTGAGAGTAACGATTGCCTTCTTCCAAGAAGCTGTGTAACCCTCGTAACGGCCCTGACGGCGAAGCTTGCCGCGTACTGATAATGTGTTTACCTTTGCTACTTTAACGTCGAAGAGTTCTTCAACTGCCTTAGCAATTTCGATCTTGTTAGCATCCTTGGCTACTTTGAATGTGTACTTCTTGTAAGCCTGGTTTTCCATTGATGCTTCTGTGATGATTGGTTTGAGGATAATATCCTGTGCTAACTTACTCATGCATATACCTCCTCAAGCTTTTCAACTGCTGCCTTAGCGATTACAACCTTGTTGCAGTTAACGAGATCATAAACGTTGATAGCATTTACTGGTGAAACCTTAACGCCCTTGATGTTACGAGCACTCTTGTAGATGATGTCGTCAACGCCATCTGTAACAACGAGTGTCTTCTTAGCACCACTTACTGCGTCAAGAACTTTTGCCATTTCCTTTGTCTTGATTTCCTTGAGCTTAAGCTCATCAACAACAACGAACTCATCGTTTGCTACTTTGTCTGAAAGAGCAGAGAGCATAGCGAGCTTTCTAACCTTCTTGTTGATTGAGAAACCGTATGAACGTGGCTTTGGACCAAAAGCGATACCACCGTGTGTCCACTGTGGAGCTCTTGTTGAACCCTGGCGAGCACGGCCTGTGCCCTTCTGTCTCCATGGCTTCTTGCCACCACCGCTAACTTCAGAGCGTGTCTTGGTTGACTGTGTGCCCTGACGCTGGTTAGCGAGATAATTAACTACTACGAGATGAACTGCTGACATATTTGGAACAATACCGAAGATGTCGTCATTCAGGTCCATAGTGCCAACCTTTTTGCCGGTTGTATTAAGTACTGATACCTGTGGCATTCTAGTCTACCTCCTTACGCATTCTTGATGCTGTTCTTCAAAACAACGATGCCGCCCTTAGGACCTGGAATAGCGCCCTTGATAGCGATGAGGTTGTTCTCAGCATCTACTTTAACGATGTCTAAGTTCTGGATTGTAACTCTCTCTGCACCGAGGTGACCAGCGAGTTTCTTTCCTTTGAAAACTCTTGATGGGTCAGAGCAAGCACCGAGTGAACCGGCATGTCTTACTACAGGACCTGAACCGTGAGTTTCTTTAAGTCTACCGAAGTTCCAGCGCTTGATTGCACCGGCGGTTCCTTTACCCTTTGATGTACCAACAACATCTACTCTGTCGCCAACCTCAAATGTGTCAGCCTTTAAGATGTCGCCTACGTTAAGTGCAGCACAGTCATCAAGGCGGAATTCCTTGAGAACCTTCTTTGGTGCTACATCAGCCTTTGCGAAGTGACCCTGCATTGGCTTGTTTACTCTCTGTACCTTAACATCACCGAAGCCAAGCTGGATTGCATCATAGCCATCATTCTCAACTGTCTTCTTCTGTGTTACTGCACATGGACCTGCTTCGATTACTGTTACAGGAACTACATTTCCCTTTTCATCGAAAAGCTGTGTCATACCGATTTTCTTTCCGATAAGACCTTTTTGCATGATATTTTCCTCCTTTAGTTATTGGTTGGTGTTTCCACCAACATGACTTTTCCTGGACTTGAGACTTTAGCGATTAAAGTTTAATCTCGATCTCTACGCCAGCAGGAAGCTCAAGACCTGTGAGAGCCTCAACTGTTTTGTTTGAAGGTCTCATGATGTCGATGAGTCTCTTGTGTGTGCGCTGCTCGAACTGCTCACGGCTGTCCTTGTACTTGTGTACAGCGCGAAGGATTGTTACTACTTCCTTCTCTGTTGGAAGTGGAACTGGGCCAGAAACCTTAGCGCCTGTGCGCTTTGCTGTTTCAACAATCTTCTCTGCTGCTGCATCTACAAGATTGTGGTCGTAACCCTTAAGTCTGATTCTGATTTTTTCTTTTACTGCCATTTTTTATTCCTCCATAAAATACACACCGCCGGGCGTTTCCTCTCTCAGTAATTAAAAAACCTGGAAAACAGGAACGTCTCCGGTTGGCAAAACGGCATAGTTTCGCCCGGTTTAAAATCGGACATACTCCGCAGGAGTTCCCTACCTCAGAGGGTAGCCACATCCCACATCTACGCATATCTACGCGCTTTTCGACACGTCTGCCTTTTCGCGCGCCCCAATATAATATCACGCGTATTATAATAATGCAACAATTTTTTCAAAAAACTTTCGTAGAGTTTACACAAAGGATTGCCATAATCTTTGGCAAACACAACATATAGTTTGATATGGCTAAAAACGCCACCAAATGGCATATATTGTGGAGAAAAAGTTTACAATTTGTTTATATTTTCACCTTTTTCTGCTAATCGCTTGCAAACCCTCTCGCGCGCGTATATTATAAATGGTATATTAGAAAAGTCAATGGAGGACCTAAAAATGAGCTCACCTCTAGCCGATCGTCTTCGTCCAACAACATTGGATGAAATGGTAGGACAAGAACACCTTTTGGGGCCAGGAAAAGCCCTTAGAAACATCATCGAATCAGGCGAGATTCCAAACCTGATTTTCTATGGCCCATCAGGTATAGGCAAGACAACTCTTGCCAGCATCATTGCAAAACAGACCAATAAGAGACTTTACAAGCTCAACGCAACCAACGCATCAGTGAACGATATCAAGGATATCATCGCTGATGTGGATACTCTTATGACTCCAAATGGTATCCTCCTCTATCTCGATGAGATTCAGTATTTCAATAAAAAGCAACAACAGTCACTCCTTGAGTTTTTGGAGAGCGGCAAGATAACCATGATTGCATCAACTACAGAAAATCCATATTTTTATGTATACAATGCAGTTATCAGCCGTTGCACAGTATTTGAGTTTAAATCAGTTACGCCGGCCGAAATTGAAAAGGCCGTGCTTCGCGCATTTTCTATTATAAGTGAAGAGAACGGCGTGACTTTCGATATCGAGGACGGCTTAACGCTCGACATCGCGACCAGCGCTGGCGGCGATGTGCGCAAGGCAATCAATACAGTGGAACTGATTGGCCTTGCCGCACTGGATGGCAAGGTGACGAAGGATCTCGTCACCGACATCACAGGCCACAGCGCAATGCGCTATGACCGTGCAGGCGACGACCACTACGATATCCTCTCCGCTTACCAAAAGTCTATGCGTGGCTCAGACCCTGACGCTGCGCTCCACTATCTCGCAAGACTTTTGGAAGCAGGCGATTTGATATCAGCTGTACGTCGCCTCCTTGTCTGCGCATGCGAGGACGTAGGCCTTGCATATCCTCAGATTATCCCTATTGTCAAATCCGCTTGCGACATCGCACTTCAAGTTGGACTCCCAGAGGCACAGATTCCACTTGCTGACGCAGTCATACTTGTTGCCACTAGTCCTAAGTCCAACTCTGGCGTCAGTGCAATCGAAGCTGCGATGGCAGACATCCAAAGTGGCAACTTTGGCGCCATCCCAAGAACCCTCCAAAACAAACACTTTGATGGAGAGGATCAGGATATCAAAGGTCAGTTCTACAAATACCCTCACGTATTTCCAAATCACTGGCTTGAGCAACAGTATCTTCCTGATGCTATCAAAGATGTAACTTACTATGAATATGGAGATAATAAGATAGAGCAAGCCACAAAAGCTTACTGGGATCAAATCAAAAAATAGACTACAGTTTTTTCATAAATGTCTATAAATTAGCGAACAACTTATATATATTCATTTATTTTTCTAATTTAGAAAAATATTCAGATTGACAATTTTTGTTAAAACTATAATCACGCTTTACCACGTGAAATAAAAACGTACGTGTGTTCATAAACCACGTAACTATGTTATTTAGCAAAACCACATTCCTACGTGGTTTTAAACTTGTCAAGGGGTTTTTAACAAAAATTTTTAAGGCAAAATTGCAGAATTATACTAACTGTAATATAAAAATGCACATAAAATGTTAAAAACTCGGTGGAAATTGCGGAAATAAAATTTTTATATAACGTAGCATAGGGATTTCTTCGGCGTTTCCTACCTTTTGTGGAGAAAATTGGGGTTGACAATACTTGTGATTACACAACGTTAAAAACGCTTTACCACGAGAAAAAGAAATAGCAAAATGCACGAAAATACGTGATTTTTTTGGAAGTATAAATTGCACAAAAGAAAGGCAAAAACATGGCCAATTTTTTTACACTGAATTATAACAACTGTAACTTGACAGTTGAAAATATTCATTGCTTAAACCTGGATTATACACTCGACTGCGGTCAATCCTTCCGTTGGCAGAAGAGAAGTGACGGCCATTGGTGTGCGGTAGTCGACGGAAAATACCGTGAACTCTCCCAGGATGCACCTGACTCCATCACCTTTTACAACTGTACAGAGGAGGAATTCAATTCCTTTTGGGTACACTACTTCGATCTTGAAAGAAACTACGATGAAATACTAGATTGCTATAAGAAGGACAAGTATTTAAAGGAAGCAATCAGTGCCTACTATGGCATCCGAGTAATGAATCAGGACCCATGGGAGGCTCTCTGCTCCTTTATAATCTCTCAGAACAACAACATACCTAGAATTAAAGGTATTATTAATAGGCTCTGTGAGGCGTATGGTGACAAACTACCAAATAGTGAATATACATTCCCATCAGCAGAAACACTCGCAAAGCTTGAACCAGAGGACCTAGCCCCAATCAGAGCCGGCTTTAGGAACAAATACATTATTGACGCTGCGCGCAAGGTCGCATCTGGTGAGATAGACCTTGAGGCAATAAAAAAGCTCCCGCTTGATGACGCGGAAGCAGAGCTATTAAAGATTAAAGGTGTAGGACCTAAAGTTGCACAGTGTGCACTCCTCTATGGATGCGAACAAGTCGATGCCTTTCCAATAGATGTCTGGGTCAAGAAGATAATGGCAGAGCTCTATCCAAAAGGACTGCCATCCTGTACAAAAGATACACGGGGCATAGCACAACAGTATCTCTTCCATTGGAGAAGAAATAACTCGTCCCACGCATAAAAAAAGAGGCAACCGAAAGGTTGCCTCTTTTTTGGTGACCCGGACGAGATTTGAACTCGTGTTACCGCCGTGAAAGGGCGGTGTCTTGACCACTTGACCACCGGGCCAAAATTGGGACCGCTATTGCGGTCCCTCACGCTTGGTAGCGGGAGTAGGATTCGAACCAACGACACCCCGGGTATGAACCGAGTGCTCTAGCCAACTGAGCTATCCCGCCATTTATAAAGCGCGAAAGTTATTATAACGTACAGAATATAAGTTGTCAATAACTTTTTCCGCGCCTATAAAACCTATTACAGTAAGATATTTTTAAGATCCTCAAACGTCGTTGCTATATAGTCGGCATTGTTCTCCAAAAACTCCTCACGCTGACCAAAGCCAAACTCTATACCAATTGATGTAACGCCAACTTCGTTTGCACCAATAATATCATAGGACCTGTCACCAACCATTGCCACACGCTTTGATGGCTCAATGCCAAGTCGCTCACAAGCTGTGCGAACAAGGTACGCCTTGTTGGCCTCATGATTTTTAAGGTCTGGGCCTACCACTTCCTCATAGAGCTCATCTGCACCAATGTCGTGTACACCCGTTTCAAGGAATACAAGTGGCTTAGAGGATGCTATGGCAAGCCTTACGCCCTCTGCTTTGAGTGCGGCAGCGAGTTCAAGCATGCCTTCCTTTGCCACAAGCTCGTGTACGCCGGTTTCAGAATAGTAAACTCTGTATGTGTCAACGAGGTCGTTGGCAAGCTCTGGTGAAATGCCATACATAGACTCATATGTAAGATAGAGTGGAGGACCTAAAAACTCATTTAAGCGATCCTCATATATAGGCATATTATATTCATTTAAAGAATACCTAATTGCATTGCGAACACCCTCACCTGTATCGGCTACTGTGCCGTCAAAATCAAATATAACTGCGTCAAAATTCATGTGTTATCCCCTCTTTGGTTTGCTTGTAAATTATACACGAATTTGCTATAATCGGCAATGGTGATAATATGAATATCTCGAAAAATAGAATCGCTCTTCTCGATGAAATTCGAGGTTTCTGCGTACTCTGCATGATTTTCTATCATGCTTTTATTTTCATGTATGAGCAATACGATGTTCAGTTCGGATATGACGCTTACACGTTCTTCCTGCCTGTTCAACCTTTTGTCTCATGCATGTTCCTTTTTATATGTGGAATCTGTTGTAGACTGTCCCATAGCAATCTAAAGCGAGGACTAAAACTCGCTGTGTTTGCATTGGGTCTCAACTTTGTATCTATCGTTCTACTTCCAAAATTTGGATTTGTGGATTGCGAGATTTGGTGGGGCGTACTTGATTTCTTCACAGTATGTATCCTCCTCTACGCACTGCTCGAGAGACCTATAATCTCTAGGATCCCAGCCTGGCTTGGTTGCCTGATTTCAGTAGCCCTTCTCTGGCTATTTAGAGAGTGGGAAACATACGGCACCATCTCAGTTTGGGAGGACATCTCTTGGCAAGCACCAGAGGCTCTGCGCCAACTTCCTTGGATATTCCCGTTCGGCCTTCAGCCAGACGGCTTCTTCTCAGCGGATTACTTCCCACTTATCCCTTATGGTTTTGTATTCTCACTCGGCACCTATGTCGGCGTGTGGGTACACGATGGTAAACTGCCAAGCTTTGCCTATCCAGTACACTCAAAAGTACTCATGTGGCTTGGCCAGAAATGTTTCCTCATCTATATTATTGAATTACCAATTCTCTTTATACTGTTTGAATTTATCAAATGGATAATCGGAGTTTTAGGATAACGGTGATTGATATGACCAAGAAAGAAAGAGCGCTCAAAGCCGTAGAGGCTTTGAAAGCAGAATACCCTAAAGCGGAATGCTCGCTTGTTGCAAGCGACCCATTTCAGCTCCTCGTCGCAACGAGGCTTTCAGCGCAATGTACAGATGCAAGAGTTAACATGGTAACTCCTGCCCTATTTGAAAAATACAAAACAGTCGAGGACTTTGCAAAAGCAGATCTCTCAGATGTTGAGGACCTCATACGCACATGTGGCTTTTACCACGATAAGGCTAAGAGCATTATCGGTATGGCACAGGGCGTGCTTGAGAGATTTGATGGCCAAGTACCCGACACCATAGAGGACCTCGTCACACTTCCGGGTGTTGGCCGCAAGACAGCCAATCTTATCGTCGGTGATGTGTATAAGAAGCCTGCTGTTGTCGTCGACACACACCTTATCAGAATCACCAACCTCTTAGGTCTAGTTGATTCCAAGGACCAAAAGACAATAGAATTTGAGCTCAAGAAGATTCTCCCACCAGAGGAGTCAAATGACTTCTGCCACCGCATTGTAATGCACGGGCGCGCAGTGTGTATCGCGCGCCGTCCACAATGCGACAAATGCTGCATGCGAGACTTTTGCAAGAGCGCAAAATAAAAGAGGCGGTTTAAAACCGCCTCTTATTTTTTGCAATTAGTGATGACAGTCGTGTTCGCCGCAGCAATCGTGCTCGCCACAATCATGGTCATGATTGTGATCCTCGCACACCTTGTCATTATCGTAGTCAAGTGTGCCTGCGATAAGTGCGTTTATTGCGTCATCTGTCTTGCCGGATACGCCAGCATATACCTTGATGCCAATCTCTGCGAGTGCATCACGAGCGCCCTGGCCCATGCCACCACAGATAAGTTCATCAACTTTAAACATAGAAAGGAAACTTGCAAGTGCGCTATGTCCGCCGCCATTAACTGGAACCAAATGAGCACCTACTACTTTGCCGTCCTCTATGTCATAGAGTTTAAAGTGTGTTGAATGTCCAAAGTGCTGGAACACTTCGCCACCTTTATAAGTAACTGCTACTCTCATACCGCTCTCCTCCTTATAATGTTTCAACCTTAATAAGGTTGGTATTGCCTGACTGAGTTGATGTGCCACCAGTGATTACTACAAGATCACCAGACTGCAAATCAAATTCCTTCTTTATTTTGTCCTTAGCTGTGCCGAACATCACCTCTGTTGAATCGTAAACATCAACAAGAGCAGGTGTTACACCCCAAGAAAGAGCAAGTTTATAGTATGTCTTGATGTCAGTTGTAAGACCTAAAATATCAACTGTTGGTCTAAAGCGTGATACCATACGAGCCGTTGTGCCAGACATAGTACAAACTGCTATTGCTTTAGCATCAATATCAATTGCCATGCCAACTGTTGAATGGCTTATCGCGTCAGTAGTGTTCTTGATGCTAAAGTCGCTATCATAAAAGCGCTTTGCGTAATTGATGTTTTGCTCTGTGCATTCAGCAATCTTTGCCATTGTCTCTACGCACAAAACTGGATGTTCGCCAGATGCTGTCTCACCAGAGAGCATGATGGCACTTGTGCCATCATAAACGGCGTTTGCGACGTCAGAGATCTCCGCACGCGTTGGGCGTGGGTTGGTTGTCATGGACTCAAGCATTTCAGTTGCGATTATTACACGTTTGCCGAGCAAGCGGCAATTCGTAATAATCTTCTTCTGAACTGCTGGGAGTTCCTCAAAAGGAATCTCCACGCCCATGTCGCCACGGCCAATCATTATGCCGTCGCACTCCTCACAGATCTCCTTAATATTATCAATACCAGATTGATTTTCAATCTTGGCAATAAGACTACCCTGGCAATCGAAACCAAGTGTTTTAAAATACTCTTTTACATCTAAGAGATCCTGCTTGCTAGATACAAATGAGAGGGCAAAAAAGTCTACGCCATTTTCAACGCCAAATTTTAAGTCATCCTTATCCTGCTCTGAGAGGAAAGGCTGGCTTAAAACTTTGTTTGGGAAACTCATTGACTTTCTGTTTGAGAGTTCGCCACCGATAAGAGTGGTACAAATGATGTCTTGACCATTGATCTCTTTTATCTCAAATTTAACCAAACCATTATTCAAGAGAATAATATCTCCAACAGATAAATCCTCATGAAGGTGTGGATAGCTTACAGAAACTATCTCTTTTGTACCAACAACATCTCTTGTTGTAAAAGTAAATGTATCACCATCATTTAAAAAGATTTTATTCTCTTTAAAAGTCTTAATTCTATATTCAGGACCCTTGGTGTCAAGAAGAATTGCAATAGGAAGTCCGAGCTCATCTCGCACTTCCTTAACTCTGTTCATTCTTTCAAGATGCCAGTCGTGTGTACTATGTGAGAAGTTAAACCTTGCAACATTCATTCCAGCCTTTGCAAGTTCTGCCAATGTTTCCTTGCTTTCACAGGCTGGACCAATAGTACAAACTATCTTTGTTTTCTTCATACTAGGCCTCCTAAATACCAATGCCTAACAATTCGATCAAAATACCAAAAACTACACCAAAACCATAGAGTATAGCGATGATTTCAGCGTTCTTCTTTTTGTCCTCATTCATACGAATAAGA
Organism: Clostridia bacterium; assembly: GCA_030536195.1. Lineage (GTDB taxonomy): Bacteria > Bacillota > Clostridia > Oscillospirales > Acutalibacteraceae > UBA1227. Next base: position 17,096 of record JAUNQL010000001.1, read on the forward strand.
ATTGCAATACCGATACCCGCTCCAACAAGGAGTCCGCTCATCATAGCGCCAAAAGACAATGCACCAGAGAGATAGAGCTGGGTAATTACAACCGATGCAGCACAGTTTGGAATAAGGCCAATGAGGCCTGCAACAAGCTCACCTATGATAGGCTTGTTTGTGATGAAATTACCAAGTGCCTCCGCACCAACAAATTCAATAATAAATCCAAGTACCAGTGATACAAGGAAGATAAATCCAGTAATCTGAAGTGTATGATGAAGAGCGGATTTAAAGATACCCTCCTCCTCACAGTTGCAGTGGTCATGCTCACAGATGTGATGGATTTCTGGGCCGTCAGCCTTTTTACCCTTGTAAAAACGGCGTACACAGAAATCAAGCAAGAAGCCTGCGATAAGACCTATCACAATCTTGAGTCCCAAAACTTTTACAATGTCCACTACTGGAACTTGCTCGGAGAGGAATATTGGGAGCATCTCATCAGATGTTGAAAGGTAGACAGCCATAAGCGTGCCGACCGTGATTACACGTCCGGCATACAGGCTCGATGCTGCTGCTGAGAATCCGCACTGTGGAGCCGCGCCAAGCAACGCTCCGATAGCCGGACCGTACTTGCCCGACCTTGCGATTCTCGCCTTAGCGCTCTCGCCCGCCTTGTGTTCAACATACTCCATAGCGAGATATGTGAGGAACAAGAAAGGTATGAGCTTTAAGGTGTCCTTGCAAACATCTATTAAAATGTCTAGAATAAGCTCTTTCATGTTTAAATCCTTTAAAGTTTATTAGATAAAGAGAAGTGAGAGTGCGATAAGGAACTGACCAATATAATAAGTTGTGTGGTTTGTGATTACATCAACCGGTCTGTCCTTTCCCTCGCCAAAGTATGTGCCTGACAAAATAAGGTCAGAGATGAGGAAGAATATCTCACCAAAGAACATAAAGTCAATTGCGGCATAGTGGAAGTTAGTCATAATTGCAAGGGCGCCGAGAAGAAGTGGCATAGAAATAAGGATGCCACCATAAAAACCAGATACCTTCTTGTAATCGCCATAGTTGAGTTTCATTGGCTTCTCAAGGAAGAGAACATTCAAAGCACCTGCTGCAACACCAACTAAAATCATGATAATTGAAACGATGATGAACTTTGAGCCTCTCTCAATAATGAAGTTTAAGAAAAGTCCAATTATAATAAGTACATGCTGAACTGCAAATACATAGAATCCAGCAAAAGTCCAAATCTTGTTATCCTGTTGATAAACCCACTTAAGATCAAGCCAAATATCTCCGAAGAGGCCGAAGAGCAAACCAAAGATTACAAAGAATCCAAGAGTGTTGCTTGTTCCAGCAACAGATGCAAAAAGAGCAGAAATTGCAATGCCCATAAATGCAGCTGAAGCGAGTGACTTAAAAATTACAGCCTTAGGTGAGAATGCCTTTACTCTTTCTTTACAGAAAAGTGCAAGAAAAACAAATCCAAGACCCAAAAAAACAAATGCTAAAATCTTCATAACTTTTCTCCTTTTTGATTTTTGCTAATTGTCCTTTGGCTGATTCTTCCTCTGGAAGAGAACAGCCCATACCGTCCAAACAAGGCTTATGCCGATTGCGATTGCAAGCGCAAATTGAATTGTAAGTCTTGCATAATACCACGCTTCAGTCAGGTTCCTTTGAACCACATTGCTCATTGTGTAATAAAGAGCAGAACCTGGAATCAAAGGTATAACTGATGGAATAAGAAGTACAGTTGCAGGTGTCTTTTGAAGTTTTGCAAATACTTCTGCATAAAGAGTACAAAAGACAGTTGCTATCATTGCAGAGGCAAAGATATTATCCGTGTACTTAAGGCAGAGAAGATAGATTCCCCAAACTAGAGCGCCACCAAGTGTCGCAAGTGGCAAATGCTCAGGTCTGAGCCTGTAGAGGAGCGCAAAGCCAAGTGAGCCGAGCGCTGCTGTAATGATTTGAATAATCGTTTCTGTCATACGCTCACCACACAATCCAAAATGCCATAATGAAGCCGGCAGCAATTGCGCCCGCCCACATTACGGTTTCAACTATACGCATTGTACCAGACACCGTGTCCCCAACAAGGATGTCACGGATAGCATTGGTCATTGCAACTCCAGGGATAAGCAACATAATGTCGCCTATCATAATCTTATCTAGGTTAACGCCTGGAATAAACCTTGCTACAAGACAAACTCCAAGGCCAATAACGAATGAACTAACGATGTTATAAACAATAGGGTTTGGGGCAAGTGGAGAAAGTTCTCTTTGGAAGAAACAAATCAGCACACCAAAGAGGGCTGCAATAATTCCGTCAAATATGTTGCCCCCAAAGAATATAGCAAAAGCGCCAGCGGCAAGCGCGCTACCGATATACATACGGATAGGCTTGGTCGTTGGACGAATTGCCCTCTCATACTCCTCTCGGAGCACCTCAATTTCCATCTTATTGTTACAATAATGTCTGCTGACATCATTGATACGTGCAAGCTTTCTGAAGTCTGTGCTAAGGGGAGCTGTAATACGGCGAGTAAGTGTGATACTGTTGCCCTCTGAAAGTTCCATTGTTACAACAATTGAAGTTGTAATTACAAAAACATTCATCTGAGTAGCACCGTAAGCAAATCCCATTCGAGAAATTGTATCCTCAACACGGTTTACCTCTGCACCACAAGCAACAAGTGATTCACCCATCTCGAGTGCCACTGTTAAAAACTCGTATGCATCAGATCTACTTCTATCCACTTCCTCACCACCTTATAAATAATACTAATATATAGTTAAAATTAAGCATAGGAATATTAACACGTTTAACAAGTAAAGTAAAGATGTTTTTTACATAAAACGAAAGGTGCGACTGATTGCTCAGCCGCACCTTCCTATTTCATTTATCTCCCTAGACAAATAACCTAAATTATTCTTCTTCGGACTTGTATGCTTCGATAACCTTCTGAGCTACTTCGTTTGGACACTCGTCATAACGAGCGAATTCCTGTGTGAAGGAACCTCTGCCCTTTGTTGTTGAACGAAGAACTGTTGGGAAATCAGCAAGTTCAGCCTCTGGAGCCTCAGCAACGAGTTGCTGCATGCCTGGCTTGCCAGCTGCTGGTTCCATACCAAGTACACGGCCACGGCGCTTTGTAAGATCGCCCATGATATCGCCCATGTTGTCGTCTGGAACAAGTACGTTGAGGCTTACTACTGGCTCAAGGATTACAGGGCTAGCCTTTGGAATACCATCCTTGTAAGCAAGAGAAGCAGCTGTCTTGAATGACATTTCTGATGAGTCTACTGGGTGGTAAGAACCATCATAGAGAGTAGCCTTGAGGCCTACCATTGGGAAGCCAGCGAGTACGCCGTGCTCAATAGAATCCAAAAGACCCTTTTCAACTGCTGGGAAGAAGTTCTTTGGTACTGAACCGCCGAATACTTCCTCTGCGAATGTAAGACCAGGATCAGCACATGGCTCAAAGCGGATCCAAACATCACCAAACTGGCCATGTCCACCAGACTGCTTCTTATAACGGCCCTGTACTTCTACTGTCTTCTTGATAGCCTCACGATAAGCTACCTTTGGAGCCTTGAGCTCTACGTCTACGCCAAACTTAGCCTTAAGTTTGCCGATAACAACGTTGATATGCTGTTCACCGAGACCCTTGAGAACCTGCTCTTTTGTCTCTGTGTTAGTACCAAATGTGATTGTTGGGTCCTCGTCCATAAGCTTGATAAGACCCTGAGCAATCTTCTCTTCCTCACCCTTCTTGGTTGCATAAACTGCCATTGGCATGCAAGGTGTTGGAAGGTTAAGACCCTTAAGTGTAAGTGGCTGCTTCTCAGAAGAGATTGTGTCACCAGTCTTAAGACCGTCGAGCTTTGTAAGAATAGCGATATCACCAGCTGTGATAGATGTGCCGTCCTCTTGCTTGCCACCGTGTGGATAGAGGATCTTACCGAAACGCTCGGTCTTGCCTGTGCGAGCGTTATAAGCAGGTGTGTCACCCTTAATCTCGCCAGATACAACCTTAACGTATGAGAGCTTACCTACGAATGGGTCAGCGATTGTCTTAAAGCAGATAGCAGCAAGTGGGCCTGCTGGATCGCACTTGAGAGCAACTTCCTTTTCGTCAGCGTCAAGTGCGATTTCGCCTGTCTTTGCTGCAGCTGCAGGAAGGAGATTTGTAATTCCTGAGAGGAGAAGGTCAACACCTTCAAGTGTCAAACCAGAGCAAGCGAATACAGGATAGATGTCACCATTTGTAACACCTTCAAGAAGTCCTTCTTGAACTTCCTTCTCTGTGAATGCCTCGCCTTCGAAGAACTTCTCCATAAGTTCCTCAGAAGCACCTGCTACTGATTCATTAAACATATCGCGCATAGCGTCAAGCTTTGCGCTTGATGGCATGTCAATCTCTGTTGCCTTGCCATTGCTATATGTGAAAGCCTTGTTCTGACCGAAGTCTACAAGAGCCTTGATTTTACCATCTTCGATATAAGGAACTACTACTGGGCAAAGCTTTGTTCCGTGGATTGCCTGAAGCTCCTCAAAGAGATCACCAAAGTTCGCATTTTCAGCATCTGTCTTGTTAATTACGAACATTGTTGAAAGGTTGCGTGCCTGAGCTGCTTCGAAAGCCTTCTCAGCACCAACGTCATACTTAGCCTTTTCTGCATCAGTTACGATAACCATGCATCCAGCAGCACGAGCTGCCTCTGAAAGACCACCAGCGAAGTCAAAGAGACCCGGAGTGTCGATAATGTTGAGTTTAATGTTCTTCCAATCGAGGCTGGCAACAGCACTCATAAGGGAAGCGCCACGTTTCTTTTCTTCTGCATCGAAGTCCATTACTGTGGTTCCGTCTGCTACCTTACCAAGTCTGTCAGTTGCTCCGGCCACATAGAGCATTGCCTCACAAAGGGTTGTCTTACCGCGTCCTGCGTGGCCTGCTACCGCAATATTTCGGATATTGCTTGAGCTATAAGTTTTCATAAAAAGTCCTCCTCTTATGATAAATTACAAATTTCCGTAAAATACAGTAAAAATAGTTTAGCATAATATATAGCGTTTCAACGTTTTACAGTGATAAAGGGATAGAAATTCCCTTATGTTTTTTGTGTACATCTCATAAGAAGATGTTTTGAAATTTAAATAATTTCCGAACAACCGTACACTTTCGTTGACATATACATTAAATAGGGTTAAAATATAGCCACCATTTTAAAAAGGAGATCGTTCGTATGAAAATTTGTATGATCGGCGGTACAGGCCTTCTTGGTGCAGAAGCAGCAAAGGTTATGATCGCAAAGGGACATCAGGTATCAACACTTGCTCTTCCTCCACTTCCAGAGGGAGCTCCTATTCCAGAAGAGATGGAAATCATCTTCCAGGACATCAACAAGTGGTCAGATGCTGACATCGAAAATTGGCTTAAGGGTGCTGACGCATTCGTATTCGCAGCAGGCGTAGACGAGCGTGTAGAGATGGAAGGTCCAGTACTTCCTAAGTACCATAAGTTCAACATCGCTCCTCTTGAGAGAATCTTCCCAATCGCTAAGAAAGCTGGCGTAAAGCGCGCTACAGTTCTTGGTTCTTACTTCGCTTATTGGGCAAAGATGCATCCAGAGAAGCCAGACTATCGCAGCGATAGAAACCCATACATCCAGTCAAGACTTGCTCAGGAGCAGCTCTGCAAAGACGTTGCTGATGACAACTTCGCAGTAGACGTTCTTGAACTTCCATACATCTTTGGTACACAGCCAGGTCGTCGTCCAGTATGGACAATCCTCATCGAGAAGATTAAGATGATGGATAAGTGGCCTTTCACAATGTATCCATGGGGCGGCACAGCTATGCTTACATGCCGTCAGGTTGGTGAGTGCATCTGTGGTTCTGCTACACGTGAGTCTAAGGGCTACAACGCACTTCCATGCGCTTGCTACAACATGAAGTGGGGTCCATTCCTCAAGATCGTTTACAACGCACGTGGCATGGGCGCTAACCGTCCAATCCTCTATGTACCACCAGTAGCTATGAAGCTCGGTCTCTTCGGTATCCTTAAGGATTATAAGGAGAGAAACATCGAGTCTGGTACATCACTCTTCACAACAGCTGACCTCATGGGCGATGACATCTTCATCGACACAGGTATTGCTGAGTCTCTTGGTGCTACACCAGACGACATCGAATCAGCTATCTTTGATTCAATCAAGCTTTCAGTAGAGGCTGTTAACGGTACAGCTAAGCTTCTTGGTATGAAGGGTGAATAATTAGAGTTTAATTCTTCACAAAAAGGACCCGCTCAAACGAGCGGGTCTTGTTTTTTAATTCTTTCCCATGATATAATGAGCGTGCAATTTATTTTAAGAAAGGAAAACGCTTATGGGATTATTTTCATCTTCAATCGCACTTTGGGACGATAAGAGCCAGCGCCTTGATCTTGATATGACTAAAGAGGATCTCTATAGCACCCTTAAACTCCTAGACGCTCTTTTCTTTAAAGCAAGACTTGTAGATGTTGAAAATAGCATCGAATACAATGTAACACCAGAAGGAAAAATTGTTCCAACTGAAACATGCTGCTTCGCAGTTTGGGGCAAGGATTCACCTTGTACTAACTGCACATCAATGCAAGCGTTCAAATCAAAGTCACAGCTCACAAAACACGAGAGCATAGGCAGTGTTCAGTTCCATATTCTTTCAAAGTATATTGAATTTAACCACAAACCATACGTGCTTGAAGTTGTTATCAAGGAAACTCACAATGTAATGTCCTAACAGCAAATAACAAAAGACCCGCTCTTTTCGAGCGGGTCTTATTTTTATTCTGCTTTTTCCTCGCGATGTGTTACTGCAATTCCAAGCTCATCAAGCTGAGCGTTGTCAACGCTGCTTGGGCAGGATGTCATAGGCTCTATGGCATCCTTATTCTTTGGATATGCGATAACATCGCGGAGAGTCTCAAGGCGAAGCATCTGCATGATAAGTCTATCAAGGCCGAGTCCCATGCCACCATGAGGTGGTGGGCCAAACTTGAAGGCATCGAGGAGATAGCCAAACTTCTGCTGAGCCTCTTCCTTGGTAAGACCAAGGAGATCAAAGATACGAGACTGGAGCTCTGGGTCTGTGATACGGATAGAACCTGACGCGAGCTCAACGCCGTTGAGAACGAGGTCGTAGCACTTTGCACGAACCTTAGCCTTGTCGGACTCAAGGTACTCAAGACAATCGTCCATTGGAGCTGTGAATGGATGGTGCATAGCAACGAATGTCTGGAGCTCCTCGTCCCACTCAAAGAATGGGAATTCTGTGATCCAAAGGAGATTGTATTTATCCTGTGGAATGATATCAAGCTTCTTTGCAGCCTCTTGACGGATTGCGCCGAGGATGCTCAAAACATGAGAGTTGTTTGTATCACCAATGATGAATACAACGTCACCCTGTTCTGTATTTCCAGCCTTTAAGATGGCATCCATCTTGTCCTCTGAGATGAACTTGCCAAATGATGAACTTACGCCATCATCGGTCCAACGTACCCAAGCAAGTCCCTTAGCACCGATGCCCTTTGCCATCTCAGTGAGCTTGTCGATTTCCTTACGTGAGTAAATTGATGCTGCGTTCTTGGCAGTAATTGCACGAACACTACCGCCACCAGCGATTGCTGATTCAAATACACCAAATCCGCAATCCTTTACAATGTCAGAGATATCATAAAGTTCCATGCCATAACGTGTATCTGGCTTATCAGAACCAAAGCGTTCCATTGCCTCCTTAAATGTAAGACGTGGAAGTGGAAGCTCAATATCAACATCAAGTGCTTCCTTAAATACGCGAACCATAAAGCGTTCGCCCATATCCAAGATGTCCTCCATATCAACGAAAGACATCTCAAGGTCTATCTGAGTAAACTCTGGCTGACGGTCAGCACGAAGATCCTCGTCTCTGAAGCAGCGAGCGATTTGCATGTAGCGGTCAAAACCTGCTACCATGGAGAGCTGCTTATAAAGCTGTGGAGACTGAGGAAGCGCATAGAAGTCGCCATTGTGAAGTCTGCTTGGAACAAGGAAGTCACGTGCTCCCTCTGGAGTAGACTTGATAAGCATAGGTGTCTCTATCTCGATAAAACCATTCTCGTCGAAGAAATCACGAACAATCTTGGTAATCTTGTGACGCATCAAAATATTCTTCTGAAGGTCTGGACGACGAAGGTCTAAATATCTGTACTTAAGACGAATAAGTTCGTCTGTTTTGCAGTCCTCTACAATCTCAAATGGAGGTGTCTCAGACTTACCAAGGATGCGAAGGTCGCTAACAAAAATCTCAACCTCACCAGTTGGGATTTCAAGGTTCTTAGATGAACGCTCACGAACAACGCCCTTTGCCATCAAAACAAACTCTGAACGAACAGAGAATGCCTTGTCAAAAACAGCCTTGTCTGTTGAATCGTCAAAAGCAAGCTGAACAATACCTGTACGGTCACGCAAATCAATAAAGATAAGCGCACCAAGGTCGCGCTGCTTTGCAGCCCAACCACAAACTACTACTTCCTGTCCTATGAATGAGGAATTAAACTCACCACAGTAATTGGTCCTCTTAAGACCGTCCATCTTGTCCATTAAAACTTGCCTCCAAAAAGTGAATTGAAATCTATTCCACTGATATCAACGTCTTTCAAATCGTCACCTAAATCAAGGTTGCTTACTGATTGCTTAATTGATATCTCAACAAAGTCCTCTGCCAAAGTATCAAGTTTTACCTCTACTTCTTCGCCAGAATCCATGTTCTTAAGCTTTGCTGTGCCTGATTGAAGTTCGTCATCACCGATGACTACTACATACTCAGCACCAATTTTGTTTGCGTACTTCATCTGTGCCTTGATGCCACGATTTGATACATCAAAGAGTGCAAACACACCCTCCTGACGGAGGTTGGTTGCAAGACCTGCGGCAAAGAGGCTTGCGGCCTCACCTGCTGGTGCAATGTAGATGTTGCACCTCTGCTCCTCTGGGAGCTCGATGCCCTGCTGCTCGAGTACGAGCATCAAGCGTTCGAGGCCCAAACCAAAGCCGAGTGCAGGTACATGGTTGCCGCCAAGCTCCTCGCAGAGGCCGTCATATCGACCGCCGCCACATACGGTGCCCTGGGCACCTATGCCTGTTGCAACGAACTCAAATACTGTCTTGGTGTAATAGTCAAGACCACGTACGATTGTAGGGTTTACCTTATATGGAATGCTCATAGCTTCAAGATTTTTCTTGAGGCTCTCGAAGTGAGCACTACAATCATCACAGAGGAAGTCGAGTACAACTGGAGCATCCTTTGCAATCTCAGAGCAAACTGGGCTCTTGCAGTCAAGGATTCTCATTGGGTTACGCTCAAGTCGTGAGAGGCATGTCTCACAGAGTTCGCCCTTCTTGCTCTCAAAGTATGCCTTGAGTGCCTCCTGATACTTAGCACGGCATGTTGGGCAGCCAATTGAGTTGATCTGAAGCTCAAGTCCCTCAATACCAAGGAAGCCAAATATCTCACTTGCAAGTGAGATTACCTCTGCATCAGCGGCAGCGCTCTCAGCGCCAAAGCACTCAACACCAAACTGGTGGAACTCACGAAGGCGGCCAGCCTGTGGCTTTTCATACCTGTAGCAAGATGTGAAATAATATACCTTCTGTGGCAATGCATCATTAAAAAGTCCGTGCTCTAAGAAAGCTCGAACTGCACCAGCAGTACCCTCTGGACGAAGAGTGATTGAACGACCACCCTTGTCCTCAAAAGTATACATTTCCTTTTGAACTACATCAGTTGTATCGCCAACAGAGCGATTAAAAAGCTCTGTGTGCTCAAATACAGGCGTGCGAATCTCACGGAATCCAAAGTTGCCAGCGATGTCAGCTATAGTTGCTTCTACGAAGCGGTTTTTATAGCTCTCGCTTGGGAGGATGTCCTCCGTGCCCTTGATTGCACTAGTCAATAATGCCATGTTTAAAGCCTCCGTCGTATACGATTAAATAGTTGAATAACGCGTTAATTATAATACAAGAGCCGTGCTTTTGCAATAAAAAGCACGGCTCAATTTCGCTATTTTAGTTGTTCTTTGGGTTAACGATGTCACGCCAATCAAGGTCACCACGTGCAAGTGAGTGGATGAGTGCCTCTGCTGTTGCAATGTTGGTTGCAACTGGGATGTTGTGTACGTTGCAAAGTCTCAAAAGATTGGCCTCGTTAGGCTCGTTTGGCTTTGGATTAAGTGGATCGCCAAACATCAAAAGAAGGTCGATTTCATTACATGCAATTCGAGAAGCAATCTGTTGCTCGCCACCCTGAGAACCACTTAAAAATCTCTGGATTTCAAGACCTGTTGCCTCAGACACAATTTTACCTGTAGTTCCTGTTGCACAGAGAGTGTGCTTGGACAAAATTCCACAGTAAGCTATACAGAACTGTGTCATAAGTTCCTTTTTAACATCATGTGCAATAATTGCGATGTTCATCGTTATGCCTCCCGATAGATACACATTTACTAGGTAAAGTCTATTTTAACATAAAATACACACGTGAACAATAGGTTTTTGTAAAAATTAAACAATCAAAGCTTGAGTGGAACGTGCTCGCCCTCGAGTCGACGTGCCACACGTTTCATTGCTTTTACAGCTTTGCCATTTGGATCAACAAGCTCACCGTTTTGCATTGACAAAACGAGGCCCTTGTCCTCTGGTACTACGCCAACAAGCTGAACGCCAGTTGCATCAACAACCTCATCGATGTTGAGTGCTCTTCCTCCGAGCACTACACCCTTTTGGAAGCGGTTAATGATGAGCCTTGCTTCAACACCCGCGTCGGCTGCCTTCTCAGCAGCAACACCTGCGCTTCTAACACAGACATTATCCGGTGTAGAAACAATAATAGCCATATCCGCAACGCCAAGAGCAGCCTCAAAAATTGGGCCGACGCCCGCTGGGCAGTCCAAGATAATATAATCAAACTCGTGGTCGTAGATTGATACGAGCTTACGCATGTCCGCTGCTGAAACATCAACGTCATACGTTGGCGCAGCAAGGAGTTTTGGACCACCAGTGGTAATGAGGGCAGACCTTGTATCTATGTTGCCCTCGATAATGTCATACCAGTCATAGAGCACAAGGCTGCTGACAGACAACATAATATCAAGTGTTCTAAGTTCAACATCACAGTCTATCATCAAAACCTGATACCCTTGAGAACAGAGTATCTTGGCATAAGTAGTGGAGAGAGTTGATTTGCCAACTCCACCCTTTCCGGATGTAAACAATATTTTCTTTCCTGACAAATCGCGACGCATATCATTTACCCCCTTACTTGATTACTGTGTTGTATTGCTGAACTGATTGAAGTTCTTTCTCTGAGAAATAGTAGTTGTAAATATCCGCAGCAATTGATGCGGTCAAAGCACCTTGGTTTGCTGTCTCAACAACGATAGCTATTGCTATCTCTGGCTTTTCATATGGTGCGTATGTGATAAGGAAACCGTTGTTTCCTTCGTAAATTACACCATCAATTTTCTTGGCAACCTCTGATGTACCAGTCTTGGCAGCAGCCTTGACTGGGATGTTGGCAAACGCATCTTTACAGAAGCCCTCGTGAGCAACCTTGTACATGCCCTCTTGAACCAACTTGAGGTTGTGCTTGTCTATACCAAGTTCGCTCTCTACTACAGGGTCCTTCGTCAAAACAGTTTCGCTATAGTCGTAAGTCAAAATTGCCTTAACAAAATGCGGAATATACTTGGTGCCACCATTCGCAAGAGTTGCACAATAGTTGCACATCTGAAGAATTGTAAACTGGTGATCAGACTGACCAATAGCTGCCTGAACTGTATCACCTGGGTGCCACGTGCCACCCTGAGACTCACGGTATTCCTTACCAGCAAGGATACACTCAGCCTCACTTAT
>JAUNQL010000049.1 GCA_030536195.1 Clostridia bacterium
ATAACGTTATGTAAAATTAACAATTTAATACCCGGCAAGCAACTCGCCTGCCGGGTTATTTGTTATCTAGAACCTATTTTAAAGAAGCCTAAAATCTTGTTTACAGACTCCTGCATTGATGATACAAGCTTTTCTGCAATTGTTGGGCTCTTCGCCTCTTGGAGTGTGCCATATTGCTCGTATGACTCGGCAACTGGCTCCTCGCCAAAGTAGATGTTATTGATAAGGCCCATGCAATATGTATCCTTCTCAAACTTGCCGTGGATGCCGCCCTTAATAATATAGGTGGTATCTGGAAGCCAGCAAGTTGCTGTATCAATAATGCCATCGCTTGATACTGTTGGGCTTGTGTAATTCAAGGTCTGTCCAACTGGTGCAGCGGTTGCACCTGTTGCATTCTTGATATCAATTACAAGGTCTGACTGGCTGTTCTGATTCAAAAGCTCTGGTGTGCCATAATTTGCTATAATGTAGCACTCTGTACCAGCAGCCTTTGCTCTATCAAAGCCTGATTTGATGTCAGCCATAGCGCTGTGCCACTTTGCAGTCTTCTCAATAAGAGCCGCATTTTCAGTACTATCAAGAGTACCAATATCGAGGCAATGCTTCATTGCCTCATCATAGTAATCACATGGAACAAAGTCCCAGAGGCTAAGTACATATGCAAAGCCGCCAGCAAGGTAGTTTGATACCAAATAATCAACTGCCTTATCGAGGAATTTCTGGCCCCATGTTACATACTTAGAAAGTGTGATGATAATCTGTGGATCTATATCATTAAGGAAATAAGCAATTGATGAAAGTGGAAGAGTAATGTCCTCCTGCTTTAAGAACAATTCGCCTGCAAGTGAGGTGCCACCTACTGCTGGCGCCTCCATAACTGCCTTGCGAACTACGCCTTTATCTCCATAGAAATAGAGGTATGAAGCAGTCTGCTGACCACCGTGTGATGTGCCAAAAAGGTCAACTTTGTCGGCGCCAGTGTACTCGAGTACGTCAGAGATAAACTCATCAACAGCCTGTGCATATTCAACCTGGCCCATTCTAAGGTCATAGTTAAAGATGAAGAGGTTATCAGCGCCGACCTCTGCAGCAAACTGCTCGCAGAGCGTCTCCTTTGTGATAACCTTGCTGTACTCTGAATGAGCTGTTAAATACTCATAAGTGTAGTACATAGGAGAAGCGTTGTCGCCCTCTGCATCGAGTTCATAACCAACAATGTTGTATGGATATGCCTTGATGTTCGGATTCTTAGATGTGCCATCTGGGTTAAGCGCCAGTGGTTCAAAGAGCTGCTCAACAGCAACGTTGATGAGTGCCTTCATAAAGCAGTTCTCGCCAAGAATCAAAACGCTACCAAGACGATAATTCTTAATGATGTTTTCAAGTTTCTTACCTACATTTGCTATTGGCCAAACCATATCTGGATTTTCTGGGTCTGTGCAATCATAGAGCACTGATGTGCCATAGCCGCGCAAAAGGATAATTGGAGTTTTGCGATTGCTGTCCACTGCAAACGCAACTGTAGATGTAATGCTCAAAATCATTACAAGCGACATCAAAAGCGCAAGTACTTTTTTCATTTTAAATTTTCTCCTCAAAATAGTTTAGGGTCCTTGCTAGTTTGACTTGTACTTTTCAGGTACAAGGAAGATAAAGATAAGTGAACTTATCAAAAGCATATATGGATAGAAGAGGTAAGGCATAATCTGGAATGCCGATACTTCGTATCCAAGGGATGCAGCCGCGCTGATTGCGACGAGCATCTGAGCGCCGTAAGGGATGATTCCCTGTGCGATACATGAAAATGTATCGAGGAGGGAAGCAGTCTTCTTTGGCGAGATGCCATAGTCGCGAGCCATGTCGGCTGCAATTGGGTTTGAGATAACAATAGCTACTGTGTTGTTTGCCGTTGCGATGTCCATAGCGACAACGAGCAAGCCAACACCGAGCTGTCCACCCTTATTGCCCTTAAAGAGCTTCTTAAAGAAGTAAAGGAGTGCATCAAATCCGCCATATTCACGGATAAGCGCACAGATTGCTGCAACAAGGATTGCAACCATTGTTGTCTCAAACATGCCTGCAGCACCTGAGCCCATGTTAGCAAGGAGATCAGTTGGTGCGGTAACACCAGTTGCAAGCATTATAATTGAACCGGAAACAATACCGATAATCAATACAAGGAATACGTTAACTCCAACTACGCCGCCAATTAAAACGAGCATATATGGAATAATCTGAATGAGGTTATACTCCTCAATTACTGCGCCACCAGAGTAACTCTTGAGAGAAATTACAAGAATAACAACAAGGGATACTATTGCAGCTGGAAGCGCGATGCCAAAGTTTTCACGGAACTTGTCCTTCATCTGACAACCCTGGCCGTTACATGCGGCGATGGTTGTGTCAGAGATAAATGAGAGATTGTCACCGAACATTGCTCCACCGACAACAGCACCGACACAAAGCGGCAATGCAAAACTTGATGCAACTGAAACTGCAATTGCGATTGGAGTAATAAGTGTGATAGTACCTACTGATGTACCCATTGCAACAGATACGATACATGCTACAACAAAGAGTATTGCAACCGAGAACTTAGCAGGAACAATTGAAAGCATAAAGTACGCTACTGATTCCGCGCTTGAGCGTCCTACAACACCAACAAACATGCCGGCAAGAAGGAAAATCAGAATCATTGTAACGATATTTTTATCGCCTACGCCCTGGCCCATAATCTCAACCTTATGTTCCAAATCGAGCTCCTTGTTTTGAAGACATGCGACTATCAAAGCGATGAGGAAAGTTACAACTATTGGAATGTTGTAAAATCCCATTGGTATCTTTAAAACATACTCAAAAATGATACCGAGTCCCAAATACAAAATAAGGAAAACCAAGATAGGCAAAAGTGCTATTGGATTACCTTTTTTCATTTAAAATCTCCCCTTTAAAATTACACGCGTTAATTCTACTAGAAGCCTCCCTCTTTGTCAATTTAAATAGAGTATTTATATAAATTAATAATTGACCTAATAAATTCTATGTGTTAAACTCTTTTTTGCGTTAAAAATAATAATGTGATGTCGAAGAGAAAGGCACCACATAGGAGGTACGAGAAATGTACAAAAAAGTTTCAACAGATTTAAACTTTGTCGAGCGCGAAAAAGAAATTGCTAAGTTCTGGAAAGACGAGCAAATCTTTGAAAAGACAGAGGAAAAGAAGGGCCCTTCATACGTATTCTACGATGGCCCACCAACAGCAAACGGCAAGCCTCACATTGGTCACGTTTTGACACGTGTAATCAAGGATATGATTCCACGTTACCGCACAATGAAAGGCTACTATGTTCCACGTAAAGCTGGTTGGGACACACACGGTCTCCCAGTTGAACTCGAAGTCGAGAAAGAAATCGGCATCGATGGAAAAGAACAGATTGAAGCATACGGCCTTGAGCCTTTCATCGGAAAGTGCAAGGAAAACGTATGGAAATATAAAGGCATGTGGGAGGACTTCTCTGGCACAGTAGGTTTCTGGGCCGACATGGACAACCCATATGTAACATACCACAATGACTACATCGAGTCTGAGTGGTGGGCTCTTAAAGAAATCTATGAAAAGGGCCTTATGTACAAGGGATTCAAAATCGTTCCTTATTGCCCACGTTGTGGCACACCACTCTCTTCTCACGAAGTAGCTCAAGGCTACAAGGATGTTAAGGAGCGCTCAGCCATTGCCCGCATGAAGGTAATCGGCGAGGACGCATACTTCCTTGTATGGACAACAACACCATGGACACTCCCATCAAACGTTGCCCTCTGCGTTAACCCAGAGGACGAGTATGCCAAAGTTAAGGCAGTCGATGGCTACACATATTACCTCGCTACAGCTCTTCTCGATGCAAACCTTAGCAGCCTCACAGAGGGTGATGAGCCTGCATACGAGATTCTCGAAACAATGAAGGGTAGCGACCTTGAATACAAGGAATATGAGCCACTCTTCGACTGTGCTAAGGGCACAGTTGAGAAGCAGCATAAGAAGGCATTCTTCGTATGCTGCGACACATATGTAACAATGACAGATGGTACAGGTATCGTTCACCTTGCTCCTGCATTCGGTGAAGACGATGCCAACGTTGGTCGCAGATACGACCTCCCATTTGTTCAACTCGTAGACGGCAAGGGTAACCTCACAGAGGAAACTCCTTATGCTGGCAAGTTCGTTAAGGATGCTGATCCTGACGTACTTCGTGATCTTGATGCAAAAGGTCTCCTTTTTGCAGCACCTAAGTTTGAGCACGCATACCCACACTGCTGGCGTTGCGACACTCCACTTATCTACTATGCACGTGAGTCTTGGTACATCAAGATGACAGACGTTCGCGATGACCTCATCAAGAACAACAACACAATCAACTGGATTCCTGAAAGCATCGGTAAGGGACGTTTCGGCGATTGGCTCGAGAACGTTCAGGACTGGGCTATTTCAAGAAACCGTTATTGGGGTACACCACTCAATGTTTGGGAATGCGAATGCGGTCACAGACACGCAATCGGCTCTATCGAGGAACTCAAGAGCATGTCGGACAACTGTCCTGACGACATCGAGCTCCATCGCCCGTTCATCGATGCTGTAACAATCAAGTGCCCAGAGTGTGGCAAGGAAATGCACCGCGTACCAGAGGTTATTGACTGCTGGTTCGACAGTGGCTCAATGCCATTCGCTCAGCACCACTATCCATTTGAGAATCAGGATCTCTTTGAGCAACAGTTCCCAGCTGACTTCATTTCTGAGGCAGTTGACCAGACTCGTGGTTGGTTCTATTCACTTCTCGCAATCTCAACCCTTATGTTCAACAAGGCACCTTTCAAGAACGTTATCGTTCTTGGCCACGTTCAGGATGAGAATGGCCAGAAGATGTCCAAGTCAAAGGGCAACGCAGTTGACCCATTTGATGCACTTGAGACATACGGCGCTGATGCAATCCGTTGGTACTTCTATACCAACTCTGCGCCTTGGCTTCCAAACCGTTTCTACGGCAAGGCTGTAACCGAGGGTCAGCGCAAGGTAATGGGTACACTTTGGAATACTTATGCATTCTTCGTACTCTATGCTAACATCGACAACTTTGATGCTTCAAAGTATGAGATAAACTACGATAGTCTCTCCACAATGGACAAGTGGTGTCTTTCAAAGCTCCAGTCTATGATTAAGGGCGTTGACGACAACCTCCAAAACTATCGTATCCCAGAAGCAGCAAAATTCATTGCTGACTTCATCGACGAACTCTCCAACTGGTACGTTCGTCGCTGCCGTGAGCGTTTCTGGTCAACAGAGATGACAGAGGACAAAATTAATGCCTACATGACTCTCTACACTGCTCTTGTTACAACTATCAAGACAGCAGCACCTATGATTCCATTCATGGCAGAGGACATCTATCAGAACCTCGTTCGTGAACTTGACCCATCTGCTCCAATCTCTATCCACCTCTGTGACTTCCCAGAAGTTAAGGCTGAGTGGATCAACGAGGAACTTGAAGCAAACATGGAGGAAGTTCTCCAGATAGTTGGTCTCGGTCGTGCATGCCGTAACGGCTCTAACATCAAGAACCGTCAGCCTCTTGGCAACATGTTTGTCAAGGCTAACAAGGACCTTGATACATACTGCACAGACATCATTAAAGAGGAGCTCAACATCAAGAATGTTCAGTTCGTAAACGATGCATCTGACCTTCTCTCATACAGCTTCAAGCCACAGATGAGGACCCTTGGTCCAAAATACGGCAAGCAGCTCGGTGAAATCCGTGAGGCTCTCCAGAGCATCGACGGCTCCAAGGCTAAGGATGAACTTGATGCAAACGGCGTATTGAAGCTCACAATCTCAATCGGTGAGATTGAACTCTCAGAGGAGGATCTCCTCATCGAGACAACTCAAAAAGAGGGCTACTACTCACTCTCTGACTTTGGTGTAACAGTTGCTATCGACACAACTCTCACAGAGGAACTCATCACAGAGGGCTTCGTTCGTGAGATTATCTCTAAGGTTCAGACAATGCGTAAAGACGCTGGCTTTGAGGTTATGGACCGCATCAACATCTATGTTGAAGGTACAGACAAGATCAAATCTATCGTTGAAAACAACAAGGATGCCATCATCGGCGACGTACTCTGTGATGAAATCATCATCGGTACACTCGACGGTTACCAGGCAGACTGGAACATCAACGGCGAAGAGACAAAACTCGGAGTTAAGAAGAACTAAATAAACATAATAAAAGAGGCATAACAGGTAACTGTTATGCCTCTTATTTTTTAATGTTTACTTATCTTTTTTCTTCTTAAATGAAGGAACAAGAGCTATAGCTGCAAGAACAAAGTAGTAAGCAATTACAAGAATAAGTGTCAAAAGTGACTGTGAATATCCCTGAGCTGCTTCGCCAATGAGTATAAGCATCGGTATAGCCATTATTACACCAAATGAGCTTCCAAGTACAAGGTTGTTTGCTGCTGGTGTCTCATAGTTTGGATCGATCTCACGAAGGAGAAGTACACCAGAACCGATTGTACCAGTGAGCATACCAAACATTGCTACGAGTCCCTCGTAGTAATACTCTGGATATACTTTCTTGCATACATATGAGAGCCATGCCCATGTGCCTATAGTACCGATTACTGTCATAAGTACGAATGGAAGAAGGTAACCAGTAAGGTCTTCGATGTTGATTGATGCGATACCGCAGATAATCATAATATCAAAGAAGAAACCTGAAATTCTGTTAAGAAGGTAGTTGTTTTGATACTGCTTCTTAATGATGTTCTTCTCTTTGCCCTCTTTAAAGCATATGCGAACTATGATAGCAACGGCTGAACCCAAGATGAAGTTGAATCCCCAAAGGATTGACTTAAGGCTGTCGCCAACACCAAATGAATCGAGTAATCCGGTAAGACCTACAGTCAAGAAATATGTAAGTAGGTATACAACGAATACCAATGCGATTTGGATTGAAAGACGGTCAATGGAGTCTGCTACAGGGAGTTCATCGTCACCCTGGAAATAACTTACTGTTATATCATTGCCTGTCTTCTCTTCACGTATAGCTATCTTGTTCTTTCGTCTGAGCAAGTTCAATACGATAACGCCGATTGTACATGCAACAATATATCCACATGCAGCGATTGCAAGTCCATAGCTTCTGCCGCCTACCATGCCTGCTGCCTCAAATGTTGTGCCAACATTGTTTGCCTGTCCTGGTCCCTGGCCAAAGCCCATTGCAAGGAGGATACCAGAGCCTGGGAACATGTCTGGCTTAATTGTCTTAGCAAGGAGGAGTGAAATCGCAAGTCCAATAGCACCCTGAACAAGGTAAGTACTTACGATGATTGCACCTGACCTTACACCAACAAGAGAGCCCGGCTCACGCTGTGCGTCATCTGTTGTTCTAAGAG
>JAUNQL010000200.1 GCA_030536195.1 Clostridia bacterium
TTGAGACATTATCAAGTCTTATCATAAGCTTTTCTCCTTATATAAAATTACATAATATTCATACAAGAATATTATAACAAATAATTTAACAAATTAATATTACAAATAACTTACGAAACCTCTTAAGATGTGTTACAATATCTGTGGCTATATTTTCGGAAATTAATAAAAGGAGTAAAGTCTATGAATATCAAAGATTTAGTTCCAGGCGCAGAAGGCAAGATCAAGGACCTTGCTAAGTTCTCAGTAGACAACATCGCCCACCTCGTTGGTACTTATGGTCCAAGACCATGTGGCGAAAAGGGTGAAACAGACGCTCAGCTCGACATGCTTGAAACCCTCAAGGGTCTCGCAGACGAAGCTTATCGCGACACATTCAAGGTTAACCCAGATGCATTCATGGCATTCGTTCCACTTGCTGGCACATGCCTTATCGGTGCAACAGCAACAAGCCTTGGTGCTGCCTTCACAGGCAAAAAGGCACTCAATGCTGTTACAGGCTCACTTGTAGGCGCTGCCCTCTCAGCAGTTGTTGGTGAGTTCGTACTTTACAAGGAGTTCCTTGATCCATTCTTTAAGGAGAAGACATCAGGCAACGTATACGGCATCCGTAAAGCCAGTGGCGAAACTAAAAAGAGAATCATTGTATCAGGTCATACAGACTCTGCACCTGAATGGGTTTACACATACAAGCTCGGTTCTAAGGGCGTTGTAATCGTTGCAGGGTATGCTGTTGTTGGCCTTGTTGCAACAATCGGTGCAACTGTTGCCTCACTTGTAAAGCCTGACCTTGCCAAGAAACTTGCTCTCGCAGAGCTTGCTTTCCTTCCAGCTTACGGTCTCCTCTATCGCTTCACAGATAGCAAACACTATGTACCAGGCGCATCTGACGACCTCTCCGGTTCTATGGTTGCTATGTCTGTTATGAAGTTCCTCAAGGAGAACGACGTACGCTTTGAGGACACAGACGTTATCACTCTCCTCACTGGTGGTGAGGAATGTGGTCTTCGCGGTGCTAAAGCATTCTTCAAGCAGCATCCGGACCTTGTAACAGACAACGTTGAAACTGCTTACATCGGTTTTGATACAGTTCGTGATATGGACTTTATGGAGATTTACACTGGTGATATGTCAGGCGTTGTTAAGAACGACAAGCAAGTAGCAAAGCTCCTTCAGAACGGTGCTAAGGATTGTGGCCTTGATGTAGGAACTGGCTCTATTCCTCTTGGCTCAACAGACGCTGCAGCTGCTTCACAGGCAGGCGTCAAAGCATCCTGCTTCGTTGCTATGGACCCAGCTCCAGCACGTTACTATCACACACGTCTCGACACAGTTGACAACCTCTGTGAAGACACAATTGAAAAGGGCATCAATATCGCCCTCAACGCTGTTGCAACATTCGCAGACGAAGGTTTACCACAGGCATAAAAACAAAGATAAAAGGACTTCAGGATTTCCTGAAGTCCTTATTTTTATATCCTAGGAATTTCTATTTCAGCTGATACAACATTTTTATAATTCAGATTCTCATCGTAGTGATAAGTAATCCTGTTTAGACTGTGATTGATAATCAGCATAGCGAGATCATCATCGGATTCAAGTGGGTTAAACTCAAAGCCGTCATACTTGCATGTGAATTAGAGCTTCTTATTCTTTTCATCACACTCAAAGGTTGCCATCAGATGGAAACCAGGTCTATCGCTGAAACTGCCAATGATAATCTGATCAACAAGTTCCTCAAAAGCAACATGCATAGCATTAGTTGTCTTAGGTGGAAGACTCAAATCCTCAGAGAATGTATC
>JAUNQL010000050.1 GCA_030536195.1 Clostridia bacterium
AGTTCAATTTCACTTTATCGGAGTCTCGACCCCAACAATTGACAGAGAACCTTTTTTAAGTGGGAGTTTGATTACAACCTTCGGTCAAGTGCTCTGCAAAGTAAAAAAAGCCCCAGCGAGGCTGGGGCTTGTCGCTTAGTCAAGGAAGTCCTTAAGTTTCTTGGAACGTGAAGGATGACGGAGTTTGCGAAGTGCTTTCGCCTCAATCTGACGAATACGCTCACGAGTAACGTTGAACTCCTTACCAACTTCCTCAAGTGTTCTAGGATGACCGTCCTCAAGACCAAATCTGAGAGAAAGAACCTTCTCCTCTCTTGGTGTCAATGTCTTGAGTACTTCAGCAAGCTGTTCCTTCAAAAGGAGCATTGATGCAGCGTCAGCTGGTGCCAATGCGTCATCATCAGGAATGAAATCACCAAGATGTGAATCTTCCTCTTCACCGATAGGTGTCTCAAGGGATACTGGTTCCTGAGCTACGCGAAGGATTTCACGTACCTTCTCAACAGGCATATCAAGTTCCTTGGCAATTTCCTCTGCCGTTGGATCACGGCCATTCTTGTGAAGAAGGATGGAATTTGTCTTCTTAACCTTGTTGATTGTCTCTACCATATGAACTGGGATACGGATAGTTCTTGCCTGGTCAGCAATAGCACGTGTTATTGCCTGGCGAATCCACCATGTTGCATAAGTTGAGAACTTAAAGCCCTTGGTAAAGTCAAACTTATCAACAGCCTTGATAAGTCCCAGATTTCCTTCCTGGATTAGATCGAGAAAACTCATTCCACGACCAACATATCTCTTGGCAATTGATACAACAAGACGGAGGTTTGATTCAGCAAGCTTTTTCTTAGCTTCCTCATCACCCTCTGAAATACGGATTGCAAGTTCAATCTCCTCCTCTGGAGTAAGGAGTGGAACTCGACCGATTTCCTTTAAGTAAACCTTAACTGGGTCATCCATTGCTGCGTTCTTGTTTGCATTATCAACTGCGCCAAGTTCAACAGCCTTTGGCATCTCAAGGTCAAAGTTTAGTGATTCGAGTGCAGCATCACCGAGGTCATCTATGATCTCAATGCTGTTCTGCTCGAGAGTTTCGTAGAGCTTATCGAGCTCGTCCATATCCATATCGATTTCAACGATTGCTGCATCGATATCGTTAGTTGACAATCTGCCCTGTGCCTTGCCCTTTTCGACAAGGCTTGTAATGACATTGCTCTTTTTTTCTTCTGCCATTTTTTACTCTCCTCTTTTATTCTTGAAAAGCTTCAAATATTCTTCATCACTCAAAGTTGCAGGATTTACTTGATCAATCTTTTTCTTTTCGTTTTCCTCTTTGAGGACAGTGATGCAATCCTGTACTTCCTTGAATGTGTTTGAAATAAGGTCACTACTGTTCTGTAGTTTTACAAGGCGACCCATCTCCTCTGGGGAGAATTCGGATGAAAGATAAATAAAGTCAATCGATTGACCGGAACTAATCCTCTCTCGTAGCACCTCATACGCGTGCCTGTAAAAATCACTTATAAAGTCGTCCGGTGTCAGTTGCTCCTCTATTTTCTTTAAGAAATCCGGGTTGCTTTGGAGGGAAGCAATAATTACTTCCTCCGCCTTGTGAGCCCTTATTCCAAGATCTGCTCTTGTGGCGGTTTTGTCCTTGTACTCATCAAAGCCTTTGTTGAGTGCTCCAAAATCGCTCTTGCGCCTGTTGCGTGAAAGACGCTTTTCAGCGTCAGCAACCTGCGCCACAATAGCATCTCGAGAGACAGATAGTTCCTCAGATAAACGTGAGATATAAACGTCCTTCTCAATTGCACCCAGTGGTGCGAGTACTGGTACCGCCAGTCGTAAGTACTTTATACGTCCGTCATCAGTTGTGAGGTCCAATCCCTCTCTACAAGTAAGAAGCTTATATTCAATTTCGTTCATTGCACCTGAAAGAATTGACTTCCAGCGCTCTGGACCAAATTTTTTGATGATTTCATCTGGATCCTTACCCTCACTATACTTAAGTGGGTGGATGTTCAGATTGGTTTTAGAAAGCTTATCTATTGCGCTTTGCAAAGCTTTCTGGCCGGCCTCGTCACTGTCGTATGAGAGGTAGACTTTGGAGCAGTAGTGCGAAATAAGTCTCACCTGGTCATCGGTAAGCGCGGTGCCAAGGCCAGCGACAGCGTTAGTAAAGCCGGCCTGGTGAAGGGCAATAACATCCATATAGCCCTCGCAGAGTATCAGGCTGTCCTCGCCAGAGGACTTGGCAAAGTTGAGGGCAAATATATTATTGCCCTTCTTGTAGATAAGCGTGTCGCTTGTGTTTAAGTACTTTGGCTTGGAGTCATCAAGGACTCTGCCGCCAAAGGCAATGATATTGCCGCGCAAGTCGATAATAGGGGTCATTACCCTATTTCTAAAGAAAGGATAAAATCCCTTCTCGCTCTTGCGCACAAGGTCGCCCTCGTAGAGTTCCTGTGCGGAATAGCCTTTGGAACGCATGTAGTTTATGAATGTGTTCCAATCATTTGGAGCATAGCCGAGGCCGAAGTGCTTGATGGTCTGAGGAGTAAGTCCTCTGCCAAGCCAGTAATTAAGGCCAGCCTCGCCATCCTTGCTCGTCATATATTGATAGAAGAAACGCGCTGCTTCCTTGTTCATCTCAAGCATGCGCTTTTTCTTTTTTATCATCGTGTCGTCGTACTGCTCGTTTGGCATCTGAAGGCCAGCTTTATCGGCAAGCAACTTGACAGCCTCGATGTAGTCGAGGTTTTCAATGTCGCGAATAAAGGTGATGGCG
Source organism: Clostridia bacterium (assembly GCA_030536195.1). Taxonomy (GTDB): domain Bacteria; phylum Bacillota; class Clostridia; order Oscillospirales; family Acutalibacteraceae; genus UBA1227. The sequence continues at coordinate 2,789 of JAUNQL010000050.1, forward strand.
TCGCCGCCCTTGGTGCAGCCAAAGCAGTAGTAGGACTGGCTCTCTGGATAAACTACGAATGAAGGTGTCTTCTCACTGTGGAATGGGCAAAGACCTTTTGAGAGCCTACCAGCGCGCTTTAAATCAACGTAATCGCCAATCAAATCCTCGATGTCGATACGGTCACGAAGTTGCTCCAAAAATTGGTCATTAAGCTTTACTGCCACAGTGTTCACCTCCTAGTCAACCCAGAAGCGTGGAATAAAGAGACTGTTGTAAGTTGAAAGAGCGTAGTGGTCGCTCATGCCACTGATGTAGTCGCATGCGGCACGCTCAATGTTTTCATTAGCTGCCACTGCCCTATACTCGTCAGTCATCTCTTCTGGATGTTCTCTAAAATAGTTGTAGAGTTTCATAACGATGTCCATCGCCTTGCCTTCCTCACCCTTACAGATAGGGTTGGTATAGACATTCTTGAACATAAACTCATGAATCTCGTTATATGCCTCATAGATATCTGGCGCCATTTTAATCTCGTCGCCAGAGTTCTCAATTATTGAAAGTACCATTGTATTGATACGCTGTGCCTTGCGGTATCCAAGGACATCACGAAGGTGCTTTGGAATGTCGTCCTCCGTTATGATGCCGGCCCGCTCCGCGTCATCAATGTCGTGATTGATGTAAGCGATGTGGTCCGCGTACTTAACTATCCTGCCCTCTAATGTGTCGGCTTCCTTGCCTGTTGTGTGGCAGATGATGCCGTCCCTTACCTCATAGGTAAGGTTGAGGCCTCGGCCACTCTTCTCGAGGACGTCGACAACGCGAAGGCTCTGCTCGTAGTGCTTAAAGCCACCTGGGTACACCTCATTGAGGGCACGCTCACCAGCGTGGCCGAATGGTGTGTGTCCAAGGTCATGCGCTAGTGCAATAGCCTCGGTCAAGTCCTCGTTGAGACGAAGGCTACGCGAGATAGTCCTCGCTATCTGAGACACCTCTAGGGTGTGAGTAAGTCTGGTACGGTAGTGGTCCCCTGTTGGAGCGAGGAAAACCTGAGTCTTGTGCTTGAGTCTCCTAAATGAGCTTGAATGGATAATCCTATCCCTGTCGCGTTGGTACGCGGTACGGATATCATCCTCTTCCTCAAAGACCTCCCTGCCCCTAGTGTTTGCAACACGCTGGGCAAGTGGAGAGAGAGTCAAGTCCTCTATTCGCTCTGTCTCTTCTCTAATAGTTCCCATAGTTCTCCCTAGTCATCTTTTTCCTTGCGAAGGATAGCCCCCGCTTTTATATCCTTGTCGCACTTAATCCTAATTGTTGCCATAGGGTTTGGTGCAACATCAACACTTTCGCCTTTATCGTTGAGCATCTCGGTAACCTTGATCTTGTATGGCTCTGTCTGTGGTTCTAAAACCTCAAGCTCATCACCAACAAAGAAACGGTTACGCTGGATAACATCCACATACTCGCCGTCTGAGCCTAGTACATTTGCAATGATATCCCACTCGCGAATATAGATACCGTCATAGTAGACGTGTGCGTTTTCATTTGGATTGTTGAAATAGAAGCCAGTGCAGTAATCCCTGTAGCTTATCTTACGCATCTCATCAATAATCCACTGGGATGGTTTGAAATCCATAGATGGATTCCCCAGATACTCATCAATTGCTGCCCTGTATGCGTTAGTTACAGCTGCAGCATAGTAAGCAGATTTCGCACGGCCCTCAATCTTGAAGCTGTCGACACCGGCAGCGACAAGCTCTGGAATGTGCTCTATCATGCACATATCCTGTGAGTTCAATATATATGTACCATCAGTGTTGTCAGTTATTTCAAAAAACTGTCCCGGACGTTTCTCCTCAACAAGGTGATACTTCCAGCGACATGGCTGAGCGCAGTCACCCCTATTGGCATCGCGTCCAGTCAAGTAGTTTGAGAGCATGCAGCGACCTGAGAATGACATGCACATTGCGCCGTGAACAAAACACTCTATCTCCAAATCAGATGGTGTCTTGGCACGGATCTCTGCTATGTCATCAAGGCACACCTCTCGCGCCATAACGATACGTTTGGCGCCCATGTCGTGAAGGGCGCAAGCGGTCTCGTAGTTTACGACGCCTGTCTGGGTTGACATGTGGATGTCAATGCCCGGCGCATACTTTTGCGCCATGCGCATTACGCCAACATCCGCAATGATAAAGGCGTCGACGCCAGCACTTGCTGCCACCTCAAAGAAGTGAGGCAAACTCTTCACCTCACTGTTGCGTGGCAATGTATTTGCAACAAGATGGACGTTTGTGCCATTTTGATGGCACTTGTCCACTGCCTGTTTTAATGTCACATCATCAAAGCTCTCGGTTGCTGCACGCATGTTAAACAGCTGACCGCCGAGATACACGGCGTCAGCACCGTACATCAGTGCAGCATCAAGTCGCTCCGCGTCCCCCGCTGGAGCGAGAAGCTCTGGGCGTTTACTTGTCATCATCTTCCACTCCTGCTACTGCATTGTACATGAGCTTATTACGTTCAGCCTCTGTCTTGGCAGCATACATTCTGCCCATTGAGTCATGGCCGAAGAAGTAGTACTCAGTCTCTGCTGGATAGAGTACTGCCCTGATTGCATCGTCGCCTGGGCAGCAGATAGGACCTGCTGGAAGGCCGATACACTTGTATGTATCATACTTAGCTGAGTAAACGTCAGCCTCACCTGATGTTACGTTTGGCTTGATAAACTTAGCAACATATACAGTTGTTGCATCGGACTGGAGGCAACGGAATGAGGATGACTTGAGTCGGTTGTTAAATACTGATGCGATAATAGGCATCTGCTCAGCATCGCCTGCCTCCTTCTGAATGATGGAAGCAAGTGTGATAACCTCGTCGACTGACATGCCGATTTCCTTGGCACGCTTGTCGTATTCGTCAGTCCATTTCTCATCAAAGTTCTCAAGGAGCTTTCTGATAACTGAGCTTGCGCTCTGTCCTACGTAGAACTCGTATGTGTCCGGATACATATAGCCCTCGAGATAGTTATATCTTGCAGACTTATTTTCTATAGCATTTACAAAATCAAAGTTGAGTACTGCACTCTCCATGTTCTTGTAGAAGTCACCCTTGGTACATACCTGTGCCTTCTCAAGTTTGAGCGCAATCTGGTCTATGTTGAGACCCTCTGGGATAGTAACCATTACTGTATCAGCCTTTTGAACCTCTTTGCATGAGAGGAGCATCTTCTCAAGACCCATTGAAGGTGTAAGTTCAAATGATCCACTGAGGTATGTTGCCTTACCAGATTTACCGTGAAGGTCACCAGTAAGGGACATAAACATCTTACAGAGATACTTGTGCTTGATGAGGCCCTTCTTCTTAAACTGGTTGATAAGCTGGCCTGTGGTTGCGTTCTCTGAAACAGTTACAGTTACAACTTTTTCGCTGCTTCGGTTGAAAGCTAAAATATCGTTTACGAAGGACATTGTATAGATAGAGATAAATACAGAAATTGCAACAAGGATGCCGACGTAGATAAGTGCACCCTTAGTGCCTTTTGTACGTAAGAAGGTCTGAAGGTCTGCTGTGCCCTTGCCACCCTTGGCAGTTGGTCTGCGCTTGCGTGCAGTTGTACCTGTCTTACGCTTATTTGGATTTACAGGAGCCTTTGGTTCATAGTTTGCCTGTGGCTCAACTGGGCGCGCAGGTCTCTTAGCGGCGAAGTATACCTCGCCACTGTAATACTCCTCATTTTCCTTTTTCTGTACTGTCGGTGTACTCTGTACCGGCAGTGGGTCCTCCCTGCTCACAAAGTGAGCCTCCTGAGGTCCCTCTTCCTCACTCGAAGACTTAATGTTTGCCATTATGGCTTCGAGTTCTTTGTCTACGTCGTATGCCATCTCTTAATGTGTCCTCCATTAATATCTACATTGCATAGAGTCTGTTACTCTTCTTGCGGCATCAAAGCCTACAAACTGCGCAGCGATTGCTTCGCCAAATTGCATGGCAGCGCCAGGGCCGTCGGCAGTAATAATCTTGCCATCAATGGTTACCTCCGCACCAGTGAATACTGCTGCGTGTAACTCCTTCTCAAAGCCTGGGAAGCAAGTTGCTTTCTTGCCCTTTAAAAATCCTAAGTGGCCGAGAACCGATGGCGCTGCGCAAATAGCGCAGATCAATCTATCATTGTCAAAACTGAACTTGAGTGCTTGGCGAACGTCCTCGCTTGCATCCAAGTTACGTGTTCCAGGCATACCGCCCGGCAACACAATTGCATCTATGTCGTCATAGTTTATATCGGTAAGTGAGAGGTCAGCTGTCACCTTGATACCGTGAGCACCAATAACATCCTTGTCCTGTGAATCAGCCACAGCAACAGTTGCAACATCAACACCAGCACGACGGAGAATGTCCACTGGAGTAATAGCCTCTACCTCTTCAAAACCTTCTGCCAAAAACAAATAAACCATGTTGACCTCCTTAGCCAAGCGTCATACCAATGTATGCGTTTCTCATCTCACGAAATCCAAGCTGAGCGCTTTCATTGAGAGCAAGGCACATACCTACTCGAACAATTCGCTCATCAGGTGAGTGAATATTTGAGTTAACAGGAAGACTGAATGTGAAACGTTCAGCCTG